>DAOVZQ010000470.1 GCA_030635025.1 bacterium | reverse complement strand
GAAAAGGCCAGCAAGGAAGGCCGGGGTATCCTGGTCGTGGACGGAAAGTTCATTTCACCGCCCACGCTGAAGGCCGCTCGCAAGACACTCGCGCGTCACGAGGCCATCTGCAAGCTGCAGGAATTCGCGGGTTGTGATGAAGGCTAGCTACGGCGTGCAGGCCTATCTGTGGATCGGCCTCGCGATCGTCTTCCGCTCGCTGGCGTCCATCCTGGCCAAGAAGACGGCTCTGCAGGACACCGGTTTTCCGGAAATGCTCTTGAGCCCCTGGTACCTGGGGGCTCTCTTCTCCCTGTTCCTCCAGTCGATCTGGTGGATCCTGACCCTGCGGCACATGCCCCTTAACGTGGCGTATCCCTTTCTCAGCCTGGTCTTCGTGATCAACCTGACCACCGCCGCGGTGGTGTTCGGCGAGACCGTTCATGCGAACCAGGTGGCCGGTATCCTGTTGATCGTCGGCGGGGTATTCGTGATCGGAATGAGCCAGGGACGTGCGGGCGGGGAGGCACGCGCATGACCTCCCACGTCGCCGCCCTCGGTGTAGGCATCGTGCTGACCGCTGTCTCCCAGGTGCTGTTGCGCAGCGGCGCGCGGAACAAGTCCAGCCTGATCGGCAGCTTCCTGAACCCGCACACGCTCTTGGGCTACGGCCTGTTTCTCGCGGTGACCGTACTCAACGTCTACGCCATGCAGACGATTCTCCTGAAGACCGTGACAGCCTGGGTATCGATGACCTACGTGGCCACGATGATCCTGTCGCGCTGGCTGCTGAAGGAGGAGCTCAACCGGTTCATGCTGATGGGCGCCGCCCTGATCGTGGCGGGTATCGTGGTCTTCTCGCTCTGATCGTCCTACTCGGCGAAGAACTCGCCGATGCGCCCCACCACTTCTTCCTGTTCTTCCCGCGTCAACTCGTAGTAGAACGGCAACCGCAGGAGTCGTCCCGAGACCGACTCGGTGACGGGCAGGCTTCCGGTTTCGCCACCCATGCGGCGTCCGACCGGCGACAGGTGCAGTGGCAGGTAGTGGAAAACGGCGAGGATGCCGTGGGACTTGAGGTAGTGCATGAGCCCGTCACGAGTTTCATCGTCCTCAAGGATGATATAGAAGAGGTGGTGGTTGCCCACGCAGTCGGGGTGCCCGGCCGGCAGCGTCATGCGGCCCGCGTCAGCCAACGGCTTGAGAGCTTCGAAGTAGTAGTCGTAGATCTCTGCGCGGCGGGCGTTGATCTTGTCCATGTTCTCGAGCTGGGCGTACAGAAAGGCCGCCAGCATGTCCGAGGGCAGGAACGAGGATCCCACATCCACCCAGGTGTACTTGTCGACTTCGCCGCGGAAGAACTGGCTGCGGTTGGTGCCCTTCTCCCGGATGATCTCGGCGCGCAGGGCGTGTTCCTCGTTGTTCACGAGCAGGGCGCCGCCCTCTCCGCAGATGTAGTTCTTGGTCTCGTGAAAGCTGAATGTGCCGAAGTCGCCGATGGTGCCCAGGTAGCGGCCCTTGTAGGTCGCGTTGACGCCCTGGGCCGCGTCTTCGATGACCAGGAAATCGTGTTTGGCCGCCAGGTCCATGATGACGTCCATGTCGCAGCCGATGCCCGCGTAGTGGACGGGCACCACGGCCTTGGTCTTCGACGTGACGGCAGCCTCGAGGGCCGACTCGTCCATGTTCAGGTTGTCGGGCCTGATGTCGATGAACTTCAACCGCGCGCCGCGCAGGTAGAAGGCGTTGGCTGTGGAGACGAAAGTGTAGGAGGGGAGGATGACCTCGTCTCCTTCCTCGACGCCGCCAAGGAGAGCCGCCATTTCGAGGGCCGCCGTGCACGAGTGGGTCAACAGGATCTTGCGGGCGTCGAAGGCGTTTTCCATGAACGCCTGGCATTTTTGGGTATAGAGCGCATCACCGGCTATACGGCCGTTCAGGACGGCCTGGGCGATGTAGTAGAGCTCCTTGCCCACGATGAAAGGCTTGTTGAAGGGGATCCTGTAGTTCATCCTGTACTCGTTCCTTTACGCGCGACGATTTCGATCGCATTCCTTCGACCTCTGAACAGAATCGGCCGCGGAACACTTCACCTGATGCATAATATCAACTGGGACGGTTTCTGCCCATCACCGTATCGGGAAGGATCACGTCAATGTCGTTTCAACGTCTCTTCAGCCGCAGTATGGTCGTACCGGCATTCTTCATGCTGTATCTCCTGCTGACACTCCTGTGGATCGGGAAGGGGCCCAAGGTTTGGGTTGACGAACCCTGGGTGTCGATATCCGGTGTCCAGTTGGCTGTCGAGGGGGAGTTAAATAATCCCGTCATGACCGGCATGCAGGCGCGCGAGGAGCACATCCTCAGTCCCAGCATGACCTATATCCTGTCCTTGGCCGCGTCCTTCAAGGCTTTCGGCGTGGGTTTGTTCCAGGGACGGTTGGTTTCGGCTCTGGCGATCTTCACGGCGTTGTTTTTCGGCTACAAGTTGGCCCGCCGCCTCTTCGACGAACCGACGGCGCTGCTGGCCGCCCTGCTGTTGATGGTCAACAACATCGCCTTCGTGTCGGCGGCCACCATTCGTCCCGAGGCTCTCGTGTCGGCGGTGACCATGGTCTCAGCCTACGCGTTCCTGCTTGGAGCCGACACGGGCCGACTGCGCTACTTCGCCATCTCGGGATTGGTCGCCGGCATAGGCTTGCACGTTCACCCCAATGCCTTCCTCGGACTCGCCGCGATCGGCGTCCTTTTCCTGTTCAGGTTCGGGTTCGGGTGCCTGGTCGGCCGTCCTCTCTGGACCTTCGCGGGTT
>DAOVZQ010000312.1 GCA_030635025.1 bacterium | reverse complement strand
CTTCACGGAACTCGGGCCGGAGGATCTGGACCGGATCCTGCGCGAACTTGAGGACGAATACCGCGGTAAGTATGATCGTGCCGTAGACGTATCGGCCGCGCCCGCTCTCAACGGCGTGGAGTTCGGTTACGGTCTGGATCTTTCGAGCTGTCTGGGCTGTCGTCGTTGCGTATACGCCTGCGTCCACGAGAACAATCAGTCTCGCGATCCCCAGATCCACTGGATCCAGGTGCTGAAGATGGAGAAGGGTGCCGGCATTCATCTGGTGGACGCCGACCAGTATTACGACCCCCCCGAAGTCCCCGAAGCGGGCTCTTTCTATATTCCCATAGCCTTCCAGCAGTGCCGTAACCCCGCCTGTTTCCAGGCCTGTCCGGTGAAAGCCACATGGCAGGAGCCCGACGGCATCGTCGTGATCGACTACGACTGGTGTATCGGATGCCGTTGCTGCATGGCCGCCTGTCCGTACGGAGCCCGGCACTTCAATTGGTCGGAACCGGGGCTTCTCAAGGAAGAACTGAATCCCGACACCCACTACCTGGGCAACCGGCCCCGACCACAGGGTGTCGTCGAGAAATGCACGTTCTGCATCCATCGCACGCGCGAGGGTCGCTATCCGGCCTGCGTGGAGATCTGTCCCGTGGGTGCACGCAAGTTCGGCAACCTGCTCGACGAGGAAAGCGAGATCCGCTACCTGATCCGGGAGAAGCAGGTTTTCGTGCTCAAGGAGGATTTGAACACTAAACCGAGGTTCTACTATTTCTATGCGACTTGATGTTTTCGTCGACACCTGGCGATTCGTCGCCGGCTCCGTTCACCTCGCATTCCGGGGCGGGCGTATCTACTACGCCTGGCTCGGTCTGCTCAGTGTGCTGGTCATCTCGGGCGTCACCGCCTACATGGATCAGCTCGACCACGGCATGATCGTCACGAACATGCGGGACCAGGTATCCTGGGCCTTCTACATCGGGAACTTCACTTTCCTGGTCGGTGTGGCGGCGGCGGCGGTAATGCTGGTGATTCCCGCCTATATCTACAACTGGAAACCGATCAAGGAAATCGCCATCTTCGGCGAGTTGCTGGCCATCAGCGCCATTATCATGAGCCTGCTGTTCGTGGCCGTGGACATCGGCCGGCCCGATCGCGCCTGGCATCTCCTGCCGTTCATCGGTTCGCTCAACGTGCCGCAGTCGTTGCTGGCCTGGGACGTGCTGGTGCTCAACGGCTACCTCGTCCTGAACGTAATGATCGTCTGGCACTTCCTCTACCGCGGTTATCATCATCGACCGTACCGGATCGGCTTCGTCGTACCGCTGCTCCTGCTCTCGATTCCGGCGGCCGTGAGCATCCATACGGTGACGGCCTTCGTATACAACGGCATGGCTGCGAGACCGTTCTGGAACGCGTCGATCCTGGCGCCCAAGTTCCTGGCTTCGGCATTCTGCTCCGGTCCGGCCATACTGCTGATACTCTTTCAGATCCTGTCGCGGACCACACGGATCCGGATCAAGGACGAGGCGATCCACAAGATCGCCGAGCTCATGGCCTACGCCATGTTCATCAACCTCTTTCTCTTCGGCGCGGAAATCTTCAAGGAGTACTATTCCGATACGGCTCATCTGGTCCATACCCAGTATCTATACAGCGGATTGCACGGTCACAAGTCCCTGGTGCCTTTCGCCTGGACCTCATTGATCTGTAGCCTCGTGGCTTTCGCGCTCTTCCTCAATCCCGCCACCCGCAAGCGCATGTTCACGCTGAATCTGGGCTGCCTACTCATCTACACCGGCGTGTACATCGAGAAGGGGCTGGCCCTGGTGATCCCCGGCATGACTCCCGACACCCTCGGCGAGATCTACGATTACGTGCCGACCCTGACCGAGTTAAGGATCGGGGCCGGCATATTCGCCATCGGGTTCATCGTCTTCTCGATGCTTTGCAAGGTCGCTATTCCCATCATTCAGGATACGCATATGAAGACGCAGGCTGGTGATCAGTCCAAACCCGGCAACTGAACTGATTATTCGTTCCATCATGTCAGGACCCGGCGACGACCCGATGCGGTGATCATCGCAGCGCCTCCTTGTGCTATAATGCCGTATCCGAGTCGGCACCAAAGGATTCATTGAAGTGGATATTCTATGCGTACCCTGATGATCCTCTGCGTCCTGTTCCTCTTTGCCGCGTCAGCGGCCGCCATAACCATCGGCTCCGGCCCCGCCCTCGGCCCCGATCTCGCCGGCGTGACCTGGGACGAAGAATTCCAGGACTGGACCTGGTCCGACGTGCGCGCCCTCGACGAGAGCGACGACGTTTACGTCTTCAACGACGGCCACGACGACGCCCGCGACCTGCTCGGCTTCTACCAGCGCTTCGAGGGAGACGACGTCTTCTTGCGCGTTGATTTCCTGGATCTGCACTTCGGCTGGCAGGGCAATCTCAACCTGTACATCGCCATCGACTGTGCGACGGGCGGCGCCGAATGGCTGCCCGACTACCTGGACGTCAAGACCGGCAACCCCTGGGAAGTGTGCATCGCCCTTTACGGCGACGGCGACAACGTCGGCCTGACCTACAACATCTACGACACCGGCTACGGCACGGCCTGGAACTACATGTTCGGCGAGAGCTACTGGAATTCCGAACTCGACATCATGGAGATGCGCATCCCGCGCGGCCTGCTGCTCACCGCGGGCTGGGACGGCTCGTCGGTCATCCACTTCCAGATCATGACCTCAAAGGATTTCACCGAGACGACCTGTTCGAACGGCGAAACCTCGAGCGACCTGGCCGACGCCATAGTCGATGATGACCATGGCTGCAGCGACGGCGAGCTCAACGGAGCGATCCGCTCCGACGACCAGGGCGGCCGCGTCCAGTACGCCTCGATCGCCCACGGCAACCAATCCCTCAACCGCGGCGACGATCTGCGCGTCCACATCCACGATCCCGAATCGAACACCGGCATCTCCGGCGGTACGGGCTTTATCCGCACCCTCGACACTCACCGTATTTTCGGTGTCCCCTTGAATGTTCACGCCAGCGGCACGCTGCTCAGCGGCCTTGCCTGGGCCAAGTCGCCGAGCGGCGGCTCCGACCCGAGCGACGGCCCGAATCTGCTCAATGAGATCACGCTCTTCGCCGACGCCAACCAGACCGACCGTCCCGGCGCCCTGATCGGCGGTGTCTTCGCCGAACACATCATGCCCTACTTCGAGGGGCCGGTGAACGCGGCCAGTTTTGCCGTGGCTGACTCCCTGCATGAGGCCATGTTCAACCTCGCACCCGCCGACCTCAAGGTCATGCACGTTCCCGAACGCGTGATCCGTTCACGTCCGACCGGCCTGTCGCCCGCCAACGGTTTCACCTTCGCCGACATCGTCGCCTCGGGCTACGACGCCACCTACCTGGACGCCGCCGCGCACCTCCACCACTGGTTCTATCCGGGTGAAACCGAGTGGCCCGACCAGGTCTACCGCCACAAGGCCCACCGCATCAACGACGTACTCTGCTGGATGATCAACCACCGCGAGGACAACAACAAGTTCTGGGTCCAGGACGGCGGCCTGCACCTTGATACCCGTCGCAGCCTCATCGAAAAGGCCGAGTCCTACACACCTCAACTCGTGCTGGTCTTCGACGACTGGGAAGCCCTCGCCGGCAAGAGCTTCGGCGCCGTCTCGGGCGAGATGGAGCCCAACGACAACCCCAACCACTACCACAAGACCATCCGCTGGCTCGCCAACCATCCCTGGGTGGAGATCGTCACGCTCGCCGACATGACCACCCGCGCCCAGGCCGACCCCGGTGCATGGGTCATCGACCAGGGCGCCAACTACGACCTGCCCGTCACGACCTACCACTGGCTGCAGCACGCCTGCGAGGACAGCTATCACAACTGGTATTACAATTGGGCCGACGGCTTTCCCGGAAACGAGCAGAGTCTCTTCGATCTGGTGCCGGTCATCAGCGGCGAACAGGGCGACTACCACGCCCGCGGCGTCACTCCCCTGGCCGACGGACCGGCCATTCCCAGCGGCAAGCCTTTCGGCGACGTGAACTCGCCGGGCGGTCTGTTCCATGAGACCTGGTACTACATCGATGCCATGACGCCGGGCCATCTGCGGACGATGGCCGAGGCCTCCTACGCCGCGATGATCTACGAGACCGCCTGGCACGAGGAAGACAACACCAGCTACGAGGACAGCGACGGCTTCGGCG
>DAOVZQ010000133.1 GCA_030635025.1 bacterium | reverse complement strand
TCGCCAGCCCCGCATGTAGGCGCCGACGGCGGTGGTGGAGTCGGCCAATTCGGGATGGTTGAACAAGGCGACCAGCCTGTTCGACCTGTCCAGCTTGGCGGAGTTGCGCATCACCAGCTCCGGCCACATGAAATGCGTCGGCGTTTCCAACCACAGTGCGTAAAGTCTATCCGATGCGGCTCTCTGCCGGTCCGGGTCGTAGGCGTCCCGCTGCAGTTCGGCGTAGAGATCAAGATCGCGAACGACGTCGACACGTCCCGGATCCGTTTGATCACCTCCATCACGGAGGGCGGCGATTTCAGGAGAGATGGAAACAGCGGCAAGGGGATCGTTGCCCGAATCCTCGCCACACCCCGCCAGGAGACATGTACACAGCATTATCCAGCACAGGACTGGACAGTTCGGGTTCGTACTTCGTATCATCTCCATCCGATCAAGTCTCCGGAGAGGGCGGCGCGTGCTGTGCTGCATTCGCGAGTTGACGACATCCTGATGGCACGACAATGGACCGCACGGCTTTACAGCGCAACATCGCGGCATACATCTGTGGTGATGATGCGGCAGGAGAGAGGGTCTGCGCAACCCTAGACGCGGCCGTGCGCCAAGCCGTCTACGGGTTTCTCTCCTCCGGAGACGCCGACCGGGACGACGTTGTCCAGGATGCGCTGCTCATCATGCTGGGTTATTTGCGTCGGGCGCAAGACTGTCCGGACAATCCGGAGGCCTTCGCGGTGACCGTTGCCCTGAACCGTTGCCGCAACCTTTATCATTGGCGTCGGCTGCGCGCGAGCATCGACGTAGACGATATGGCCGCACATCTGCCGGCCTCCGATGCAAGCCCGTTGGATCTGTTGGACGCCAAGGAGATTCGGGCTCTCCTGGCAGAGGCTTTCGAAGCACTCGATCCACCGTGCCGTCGCCTGCTGCGGCAGGTCTACGTCGAGGAACGGACCATCGAGGATCTGCGGCGCGAGCTCGGACTTGGATCGGTACAGGCCGTCTATCATCGCAAGGCCATCTGTTTTGCCAAGATCACAAAATTCTTTAATCGCCGGCGTTTCGGCGGTCGGTATGTCAGGAAGCGAAACAGATGACCCTGTTCACGGTCATCGGAGGACAAGGATGAGTCACGAAAAACCGGACACCGCATTCGAGTGCGTCGATCCAATGGTGGGCGACGAGGTTTGGCAGCTGGACAGCTCCACCCTGGACGCGGAACTGCGGCGCAAGCTGGAGGTCCACGTGTCGGTCTGTCACGCTTGTCGGATGGATCGGGACCTGGACGCAAAGGCCCGCCTGCTCTTGAAGACAGGAGCGAACGATCTGAACGAGACGCTCGCTCCTGCGCCGCACCATTCCTCCCGGGTGAGCGTGGTTGGCATCGTAGCGGCTTTGGCCATCGCAGCGTCCCTGGCTGGTCTCCTTCTGCTCCCACCGCGCCCGGTAGGCGCCGACTTAGTCGTACGGGGCGAGGATGAGGCCCGTTTTACGCGTCCTGTCGAAGGTGAAGTGGTCTCAGTCGACGGCTGTCGCCTGAGCTGGACCGAAGTGCCAGGCGCCACGCGCTACCAGGTTCGTATCACCGATCGTGACGGCGACTTCGCCTGGACCGGTACGACCGTCGACCTCCACATTGAGCTTCCTGCAAACATCGCCCTGAGCGAAGGATCAGACTACAAGGCCCTTCTCTCGACCCAGCCGGCGGATCTACTGCCGCCGGGCAGAAACAGCGTGGCATTCGCGGCCGGGTCGTACTTCGACACGGTCGCGCATCGACTGCGCTGGGCCGACGCCTGGTTGCATGGCCTGGGTCTGACGGGACTCGCCCTCGTCGGTTTGGCATTGGTGCGCCGGCGCGGTTGATCTCGTTTCCTGCAGCCGGCTCATTCAAAGTGCCAGGGATGCAAGTTGGTGCTATCGCCCGATTCCAGCCCAAGTCCCTCGAAGGAGTCTTATGTTGTCCGAAGACCTGAAACGATTTCTCCAGTCTGATTTCAAGAAACTCAAGATCATCTGGATCGCCTTTCAAGCGGCGGCCGCCATCTACTACTTCGTTGCGCGCTTTATGGGCATGCAATGGGAGCTCGAAGGCAAGACGGAATTTGCCTACACATGGGTATTCTTCGTCGTGGCTGTATTGTTGGCGGTGGCATCGATTCTTTATCAGAAGTGGTCGCTCTCGGCCGCGCGGATCGGCATACGAACGGCGCAGGGGTTGAAATCGGGTGCAACGGCCGATGTCTTGCTGGCAAAGCGGCAGGGATACGCGGAGCTCGACGAGTACGACAGGGGAATGGTCGCCGTCTTCGGCTACGTGCAGACCTCATACATCGTGACCTGGTCCATGCAGGAAGCCATCGCGGTCCTCGGGTTGGTGATGACGATCGTTACTCGGGATGAGTCGAATATGATCATCTTCAGCATTACGGCCTTCGCCCTGCTTTTCACATCGAAACCCCATGCGTTAAAGTACCTGGAGCGCGCGGTGCGGATGCCGTTGCGTGCATAGGACACTCTCGATCGCCAGGTCGAGACGAGTCAATTCATGCCCCGAAGGGATATCACGTGCGATTAATTACATCGATGACGATCGTGGCCCTGTTGTGCTTATGGCCGGTGATCGTGATGGCCTCGCCGTTGCCGGCGGACGTGCCGCCCCTGTTCTCGCAGGTGGAAGAGTATCGGCTGGATAACGGCATGCTTTTTCTGCTGCTGCCTCGGCATGATGTGCCCATGGTTTCGGGCGCCATCTATGTGAAGGTCGGCAACGTCGATAATCCCCCCGGCGCGACCGGTCTGGCGCATATGTTCGAACACATGGCCTTCAAGGGAACCGATCGCATCGGTACCCGGGACATCGCCGCCGAAACGGCGATCGGGGACAGTATCGTCCTGGCCGGACGCGAGCTCACACGCCGGCTTCGTGGCGGGAGCGACGCGGACTCCACACGTATCGCGCAGCTGCGGAGCGAGATCGAGGGTCTTGAGGACCGCGCGGCCGAGTATGTGATCCCCATGGATTTCCCGCGTACGTATGACGGCTATACCTACGATTTCAACGCCTACACGAATCAGGATTTCACCGTGTATACGGCGACACTGCCGGCGAACAATCTCGAGGTATGGATGCTCATGGAGAGCGAACGCCTACAGAATCCGGTCTTTCGCGAGTTCTACTCGGAGCTCGCGGTCGTCAAGGAGGAACGTCGGCAGCGTGCCGACGACAATCCGGAAACCATGTCGCGCGAGCGACTCAAGGCCATGGCCTTCAGCCGACATCCGTATCGCTACCCGACCATCGGTTACATGGATGATCTCGAGACCCTGGACCCCGACCAGATCCTTGCCTTCTGGCGTGACTACTATGCGCCCGGAAACATGGTGGCCGCCCTGGTTGGCGACTTTGATCCGGGCGAGGCCGGTGACTTGATCGAGCGCTATTTCGGCGACATACCCGCGCGTCCGGCGCCGCCCAACCCCGATGTCGATGAGCCGGACCAGACCGAGTCTCGTCGCGACGTACATCGGCAGGGTGAGGAGCGAAGGCTGATGATGGCCTTTCGCGGTTTCGACCCGAATGACCCGCGCTGTCCCGCGGCCGATCTGCTATCGAGCGCCCTGACGCGCGACCAGACCAGTCGGCTCGTGCAACGACTTGACCTTGAGGAGGGTGTCGCGCGTCGTGTCACATCGTCGGCGACCGGAGGGTACGCTCGTTACGCCGGCCTGTTCACTATCACCGTGGATCTCATGGAGGGTGCGGATAACGCGCAGGTCGAGGATCTCGTGTGGCAGGAACTGGAGAGGCTGCAGGCCGAACCCGTCACTCAGGCCAAGCTGGATGAGATCAGCGCGTCCTACCGAAAAGGATTCATTTTCCAACTCCAGAAGAATGCCGATTTGGTTGGGGTGCTCACTGGGGCACAAGCCACACAGGGAGACTGGCGGCGCTCTTATCAACGCTTCGCTGATTATGGCCAGGTGACGGCCGAGGATGTCGCCGAACTGGCTCGCGAATTGTTCGTTCGCGACAAGGTCTCGGTGGTTTATCTCGAACCCGAAACTCCCGATGCACCGGATGAAGACGCGGAAGGAGGCCGGTCATGATGAGGCACATTCTGATGATCCTACTTGTGCTTGTGGTCGGCCGGACGGGAACCGTTTACGGCAGCGGCGATACGCCCCGCCATCCGGACGAGCTCGCTCTGCCGGATCTCGTCTTCGACATTCCGGAACCTGTCGAGACGCGGTTGAGCAACGGCATCCGTGTGTTGCTCTTCGAGAATCATGATCTGCCGCTGATCAATCTCTCGGCGTATGTGTCCATGGGGGATCGCTTCCTGCCGCCGGACCGACATACGGCCAACCGGTTGTTGAGCCGGGTCTGGGACGACGGCGGCATCGGTACGCTCTCGCCCGATGAGGTAGCCACACGGGTGGCTGCATTGGGCATGTCCCTGAGCGCCGGCGTAGGGGATGCGCGCGCGTACGTGCAGGCCTCGATGGTGCGCGACGATCTGGCCGAGGGCGCGGTCCTGTGGCGCGACCTGCTGCGCGCTCCCCGCTTCGACGACGATCGGATGGAGCGGGCCAAGGCTCGCCTGCTCAAGGATGTCCAAGGCATCAACGACAACCCGGACCGCTTGGCCGAGACCTGGTTCCATCGTCTTCTGTCAGGCCCGGAGTCTCCCGAGGGTCGCGTTCACACGCGCGCAGGCATCGAAGCTGTGACGCGCGACGATGTGCTGGCCCTGTACGGATCGTTCGTGCTACCGGAGCGGGTCGTTGTCGGCGTCAGCGGCGATATCGAGCTCCCAGAAGCCGTCGCGCTGCTGGAATCCCAGCTAGGTGACTGGCGCAGCGAGACCGAAGCGCCGCCCTTGGAGCCGTATATCTGGGAGCGCACGCCGCGGCCGGGTGTCTTCCTGTTGCCCGGCGACTTCGAGCAATGTCATTTGCGCATGGGTCGCGGCGTGGCGGAGCTGACGGATCGTTCCGCGGACTATCCCGAGACGAAGCTGTTGGACTTCGGCGTCGGCTACATGCGTGTCTACTATCGCACCCGCGGCGCGGGCCTCTCGTACGGCACGAGTACGCGCCTGACCGCCAACGAGAGTCGGGGGCGGTTCTGGGCTTGGGGTAGTTCTCGCTCCGGTAAGATCGTCGACCTGATTACGGCCGTTCGCGAGGAGGTTGCAGATCTGTCCTCGCGACCGTTGAACGACGGCGAGGTGGCCACGGCGCGCACTTTCATCATCGGCTCGCTTATCCGCCGTATGGAAACCGCCCGCGACGTGGTCAGCACGAGACTGGACGAGATCTCCCTGGGACGACCGGACGGTTATACCGCCGATCTTATCGCCGGTCTGCAAGCGGCCACGGGAGAACAGGTGGCGGCCGCCGCGGCGCGCTACGCGATCTTCGGTGACGCGCCGGTCGTACTGATCGTCGGTAATCCCGAGGGCGGGGTCGAATCACTGGAGTCACTGGGCCTGGGGCCGGTCACGGTGTTGGACCCGATCGAGTTCGGACGGGAGTAGGGAGCGAAGGGAAACGAAGTTGTTTCCGACCGGAATGAACCTTGCTCTTGCCCTGTCGATCCCGAGGGGTTTACTTGTTCGGCCCCCTCGGATCTCGGGTATTCCAGCCCGGTGCCCGAGGACACCGTTTCGGCGTCGGCCGCCATCGCCACGATCCGCAAAGGAGCGCGAACTTGGACAACGGATTGTCTCGTAAGGCGATCGGCCGGCGCCGCTTCCTCCGTCTCTGTGGACTGACGGCCGCGGCGGGGCTTGTGCCCGTCCAGGCCTGGGCTCTCGTCGATCGCGCACAGCCCTCCGAGCGCACCATCGCCTTGCTCAATATCCATACCGGCGAATCCCTCAACAGGGTCTACTTTGCCGACGGAGCGTATCTTCCCGAAGCCATGTCCGCCATGAATCGTCTCCTGCGCGATCATCGGACCGGCGAGGTCAAGCCCATCGACGGCGCCTTGATCGATCAGTTGTACGCCGTGGCAAACCGGCTTGGTGCGACCGAACCGTTCCACGTGATTTCCGGCTACCGCTCCGAACGCACGAACACGGCCCTCAAGCGCGCAGGCCACGGCGTGGCCAAGCGCAGCTTCCATCTCAGCGGACAGGCCGTGGACGTCCGTTTGCCCGGTGTCGAGTACGCCGCGTTGCATCGCGCGGCGCGCGACCTGCGCGCCGGCGGTGTGGGCGACTATCCCCGTTCCGATTTCGTGCACATGGATACCGGTCCGGTTCGGACCTGGTAGGTTTCCGATTCCCCGTCCGTCAGCGTGAAGCCAACGCGGTCCGCAACGGATCATCGTACCCGTACACGTCGTTGCGAAAGTGCAGGATGCCCTCCCGATCGGTCCACGCCGTGAGATAGATAAAGTGGACGGCCACGGGTTCGGGCAGGCCCACCTTGTGATTCGTGTGGTCGTCCAGCGCCGTCCAGAATTCCTCTCCCATCGTCTCCTGGTCGTCGTGCAGGAGATAGGCCGCCAATGTCAGCGGGTCCTCTACGCGCACACATCCCGAAGAGAAACAGCGGCGGTTCAGGTTGAACTTGTCGCGGCCCGGCGTGTCGTGGATGTACACGCTGAACGTGTTGGCGAACATGAATTTGACGCGACCGAGGGGGTTGAGCGGGCCGGGCGCCTGCTGAAGCTTGTAGGCCAGGTTCCAGGCCTCGATGCCTTGCCAGTCGACGGCGTCCGGAGCCAACTCGGGTGCGCCGTTACGCCAGCTCTCGAAGACCCGGATGCCTCGATCCGCCAGATAAGCCGGGTCGCGACGGATATGGGGCAGCACATCCCGCCGCGCCAGTTGTGTTGTTGTCTACGCACGAAAAAACTGACCAACTCCGGGCAATTGCGCCATCGGTTGCACCTGACAATACTAAAATCGGCGTGATGTTACCTTATTCGCCGGTACATCATCTGCTCCTGGCAGAGGTAGACTTTCCACTGG
>DAOVZQ010000245.1 GCA_030635025.1 bacterium | reverse complement strand
GTGATATCGAACCCGATCTATCCACACCCATCGTCCTGGATATGTTCAAGGCCGAACGACGGGGGAGCGGTGCGCGGCTGACATGGCGGATCGGTGCGGGAGCCGGGCTGGACGGCCTGCATGTTTGGCGAGGCAACGACATCGGTAACGCCGTCAGATTGACCGGGACACCCCTGGCTCCGGCCGTGTCGACGTATTGGATCGACCCTCTTCCTCCGCGGTCGACCATCGCCTACTGGCTGGAGGAGATCGTTGCGGGAGCGGGGAAGGGTTGGTACGGGCCGGCCGTTCTGGCCGCCGTGTCCCGGGAATCCGAGACCAGACTTTCGGCTCCCGTCCCAAATCCGTGCAATCCCTCCACCACTTTCGAGTTGATCCTGGAGCGACCTCAGTCGGTACGCGTGACCGTCCACGACGGGCGGGGGCGCGTTGTGGACGTGCTTGTGGATGGGGTGCAGCCGGCGGGACGGATGAAGTTGCGCTGGGACGGCCGGGCTTCGGATGGCCGCCCGGCCTCAAGCGGCGTCTATCTGCTGAGGGTCTCGGGGGACGGGCATACCCAGACTGAAAAAGTCCTACTTAATCGCTAAATTTTAGCACCCTGTCTGTAGTTAATCATGCTATGCTACGGTCGATCAGTGATACATCGGTCCCATTCCGCTGCGGCCTGCAACTCGGCTGACAACGATGCGGAATCCGGATCGCGTTCGCCCGGCTGATCAAGACATCGATGCGTCGTCCACGGCGATCGCATCATTGGTAACACATGACCCAACGTCCACTCGCCTGCCTACTCGTCCTTGTTATCGCGCTCTGTTGCGCACTTCCTTGTCATGCACAGCCGGTCGGTAAAGACGAGGCCGCCGTCGTGGCCCTCAACTGGGTCCGTCTCGTGGAATATGAGCAGGGTCACTGGGGCGACATCGGGAAAGCCAAGGCCATCAGCGATGATGTTCTCACGCTTCAAAACAATAATCTGGGCTATCTCTTCCGGTTGGCACCTCGCGGCTACGTACTCGTCCCTACGCGGCGTGAGCTGGCTCCCGTGTCGGCCTACAGCGAGACGACCCATATGCTCACCCGCACCCCCGGCGGCTTCTTCGACCTGCTGAACGAATCGCTCCGTGACCGGGTCAAGGGCCTGCAAGACCTGGACATCAGGGGCGATAAAGCCTTGCCTGAGCATCCGGCGTGGGCGCTGCTGACTTTACCCGCCGCTGAATTCGAGCGCTGGCTGGCCGGCAAGGACGATGAATGGGAGGGCGTGGGCCCCATGCTCACATCCGCCTGGCATCAGGGCTGGCCGTTCAACCTGTATTGCCCCTCGGGCAGCGGCGCGCTATCCACCTACGTGGGGTGCACGGGCCTGGCCATGGCGCAGTTGATGTGCTACCACCAGTGGCCCATGCGCGGAGAAGGCAGTGTCTCGTACTGGTGGGACGGCGACGCCGACTGCGGCAGCGGCTCGTCAGGTGCGACGATCAACGCCAATTTCATGGTGCCTCACGAGTGGACGATGATGCCGGACACCATGGACTGGCTGACTCCGGGAGACCAGCAACAGGCGACTGCCGAACTCTGCTATCATGTATCCGCGGCGATCTGGACCGACTTCAGCACCTGCGGCTCGTCGGCCTCCCTGTCCCGCGCCAGTGCCGCGCTGGTCAACAATTTCAGCTATCAGTACGGCTGTCGAGAATACCCGCGCTTTCGCTACACGGACGCGTCGTGGTTCGGATTGATCCGGAACGAAATCGACGCGGGCTATCCCACCCTATACGCCAGCACCATCCATTCGATGGTCTGCGACGGCTGGCGCGAATCGGTGGACATACAGCAGATCCACCTCAACTACGGTTGGGGCGGCGACAGCGACAACTGGTACACGCTCGACAATATCGAAACCTCGCTGAACCCCTACGCCGAGCGCATGGTTGCGGGTATTCGGCCGGGCGGGATCGTCGAGACGCTGGTACCGGAACTGATCGTCGAGCGGAACGCGGGCGATGGATGCTTGGCCTGGGGACTGGAAACCCTGAACACATCGGCGGGCTTCTACGTCTGGCGCGGCCTATCGGAAGCCGATCGGATCTGCCTGACAACACTGCCGTTCACCGGCGCCACCAGCTACGAGTGGACCGACATAGGTGCTCCGATAACCGGGATCAACTACTGGCTGGAAATGATCATCGCGGGCGTGCCCTCGATCTGGATCGGCCCCGAATGGCTGGACCCCAAGCCGCCACGTGGTGATGAAGTGGTCATTCCGACGGCGGACCCGAATCCCTTCAATCCCATCACGTCGATCGCTTTCGACCTGCCTCGCGACGCCATGGTGCAGGCCGAGATCTTCGATCTCGCCGGCCGCCGCGTGAAGACCCTGGCCAACGCCGTTCTCACGGCCGGCCCCCAGCGGTTCATGTGGGACGGGCGCGACGAAGCCGGACGGCACGCCCCGTCCGGGCGTTATCTCCTCCGACTCGCCGTGGACGGCAACGCCGCCACCACCAAGCTGACACTCACACGCTAGTCTGCTAGACGATCAATCGATAGCCCACGCCGTGGACCGTCTTGATGTGCTTCGGCTTGGCCGGATCGCGTTCGACGATCTTGCGCAGGTTGAGGATGAAGTTGTCGACGGTGCGGGTTGTGGGATAGGCGTCATAGCCCCAGACGCGGTCGAGGATGATGCGCCGTGAGACCGCCTCGCCAGCCTTCTCCACGAGGACGCGCAGGATCAGCGCCTCCTTCTCCTTGAGCGTGAAGGTTCCGCGTGGATTGTTGATCGTCAGGCCGGCCAGGTCCACGTCGTTGTCGCCGATGGTGAATGTGCGGGGCACGGTCTGCTCGCTGCGCCATTCCTCGCGACGGAAGATGCCCTTGATGCGCGCCAACAGTTCGCGCAGGTTGAAGGGCTTGGTGATGTAGTCGTCACCGCCGGTCTCGAGCCCCTGGATGCGTTCGTCGTCCCGGCTGCGTGCGGTGAGGAACAGCACGGGCACGCGGTCTCCGGCCTCGCGGATCCGGCGGCAGAACTCGAAACCGTCCATGCCCGGCAGCATCACGTCCAGGACGACCAGGTCTATGCCTCCGCGTTTCCAGAACCTCAGACCTTCCTCTCCCGAGTCGGCCAGAACCGGGTCGTATCCTTCCAACTCGAAGTTGATGGCGAGACCGTCGGCCAGATGGGCGTCGTCCTCGACGACGAGTATGCGCCGTTTCATTTTCGCTCCTCCCGGTGGACGGGCAGGGTCAGCGTGAAGGTGGCCCCGCGCTCCTCTTCGCTTTCCAGGCTTACGGTTCCGCTCAGGGCTTCGGCGCTGCGGCGGACGAGGTAGAGTCCGAGGCCGGCGCCGAGGGGGCGATCGCCGCCCGCACCGGCCCGATAAAAGCTGTCGAAGATCTTCTGACGGTCGCGACGCGGCACACCGGGGCCGTTGTCGCTCACCGATAGATGGTGATGGTGTTCGTCGGATGTCAGGGCAATGCGGATCTCGGACGGTGATGCGCCGTGGTGTACCGCGTTCTGCAGCAGGTTGCGGACGGCGACGCGGAAGTCCTGTCGATCGCCGAGGATCAACCGCTCGTCGGGCAGCTCACTCGTGAGCGTGGCGCCGTTGCCCTCCAGAAAGGCGCGCATGGCGTCGATCAGATCCCGGGTCTCGGCGGCCAGGTCGAGGGTTTCGGGTCGCCGGCGCGGCCCGTCTTCGTCCCGGCTCAGGGACAGGATCTGCTCCATCATCTCCTCGAGACGTTCGATGTCCTTCACCAGCGAACCATGGATGCGACGCCGTGCGTCATCGTCCAAATCGGGGCGCTCGAGGGTTTCGGTGTAGAGGCGGATACAGGCCAGGGGCGTCTTGAGCTCGTGGGTGGCGCCGGCCAGGAAGAGCTCGCGGGCGCGCTTGAACTCCCGCTCGCGGCGGAAGGCGAGCGTGAGGATCGTGGTGCCGGCGATCAGCAGCGCCAGGAAGAACACGCTCTCGGTGAAGAACATCAGGTTGCGGCGCTTGGCCTCGTCGTGGACGGCCTGGTGTACGGAGGAATCCACCGTCACGATCCAGCCGCCGTCCTGTCGATTAAAGCGCAGGTGCGGATAGGTCTCGCCCAGCACCGCGTACGGGTCATGCGCCACGTCCGGATCCAACTGCAACAGGAAGACGGCGTGTAGCCGGTCGGTGGCGAGGCGTTGCAGCTGGTAGCGCTCGAAGTTCTGGCTCTCGCGGTTGATGTAATACATCCACCACGCCCCCATCGACAGGATGAGCACGACCAGGACGGCGTAGAGCAGGCCAAGGCGACGATGCCATTTCATATCGGATTTCATCTCCGGTGATTCACGTGTACGACGGGCTGAATATAGCAACGTCGGGGCCGCACGTCACCAGCGGTTGACGCGGCGGGGGCAGATGGCCATACGGGTTGGCGTGGATTCGGTGACGAGGCGGCCGTTATGCCGTCCAGGACCCGCTGAGCGATGATCGACGAATCGGGTCCGTGAGTTGCTGACGGTCACGGCAGTTGTTCGTTGACTGGGAACCGCACAATGGAGGTGCACATGAGGAACCGAAGGTCCGGGACGGTGGCTGAAACGCTGGCGCGACTCGACATCCAGGAAGTGACCGAGCGTCTGGAGATCAGCCCGCTGCTGGCGGCCGACGACACGACGCCCGGTGATGGGGACGACGGCGATTGCTGCTGCAGATGTGTCTGCAAGCTGGTGCCCATCGAGCTGCCGGGTATGCCCAGATGATGTCACGGAGACGCGGGCGCGGTGAGGCCGCGCCCGCCTCCGGCGGCCTGTCTGGTGGTCGGGAGAACTGGGCGCTATGGAATTTGCGCGCCCTGAAGCCCGACGCCACGTTGGCCACCCTGGCATCGCTGCGCAGCCGGCGGCGCGAGCTGTCGGAGCTCGAGCATCGCGTGTTGGTTCAGGGCGAGGGGGATGTCGAGCGACTCATGGCAGACGCGCGCGCCGCACTCGAGGCCCACCCCGGCCTGCGCAGCGGACT
>DAOVZQ010000164.1 GCA_030635025.1 bacterium | reverse complement strand
TGTGGCGCCGTTTTCGGAATCGCACAATAGGAGGGCGCCTCGGGCCGGAACCCCGTCGGCTTCCACGATCCAGCGTAGCCATGACCCGTCGTCATAAGCGGTGATCACGAGTCTATCTACCTTCACGTGAATGAGTCCCTCACCCTCGCCTTCATCGCTCGCGACAAAACCGCCGCAGGACAACCCGCTCATGTAGTCATCGAAGTTGGTCGTCAACTCTGGCCATTCGTGCCCGGCGGCCGTGCAGATATGGTTCTTGATCGTCGCCTGATCGAACCGTTGCAAGGTCGACAGACTACCGGACAAATTCCGGTAGAGCGCGAGGTACCCCTCGCCGCCCAGAACACCGAGCAGGTAATCGGTCAGCACGCCGCTCGACGCGTAGGTCAGATCCGGGCCGTAGGCATGAAACCCGTCCCAGGTCAGCAACTCGTCCAACGTGAGAAAGTCTTCGGCGAGTGTGAAGCGGCCGAGAGGATGCAGCACTTCGGGTGCACGACCCCAACGGCCGCCCAACGCCACCGCGGCACCCTCTTGCATGAAGGGCAGGGTGTACAGGGGCAGGTCCGCCAAGGCGAAGTTGATCAGCAGGTGGGCCAGTTCGTGCAGATGGCACGGCTCGCTGGTGATCACCGCGTCTGTCTGCAGCAGGGCGATGCCGGCGGTGGGGACGCCGACGATTTCGGTCACGGTCGACTCGTCGCACAGGACGTAGCCGAGCTTGTGCTTGCGCAGGTGAGCGAGACGGGACGGGGGAACCGCGAGGCGCTTGCAGGTCTCGGTCACGAAGCGGTCGAGGCGTTGCACCGCCGTGTCGGAGATCGTGCAGGTTGGCTGGATGCGTAGGTCGAGGAATTCGGTTCGCCGTTGCGTCCAGTCGGTGCACAGTGCGGTGGTCGCCTTGACGAGGCGCCAACCCTCGCCCGACCTGCGGGCGTAATACCGAACCGTGGCAGACTCGTCGCCGACCGAGAGGTCGTAACGGATTCGCGCATTCGCACCATCGCGTTCGACCCCACCGATCTCGACATGGATCTCACCGCTCCGACAGCGATCCCGTTCCAGAACCAACAGGGACGCATTATCGAGCTTGAAGGGTTGATCGGCGTATCGAATACCGAGTCTATGAGAGGCGGCGAGATCGTCGGCGGACCAGAGAGAACGGGCGGCCGGCCAGTCCTCGTCCAGGATGGCCTGGAGGTAGGTGTCGGCGAGGTCTTCGGGTGTATCCGGCCCGGCGATTGCCGACGGGCAGAGACCTACGAGCAGGATAAGAATCAGCTTATGAATCAGTGATCCCCCCACGTCTTCTCGCCCGCTTCCACCATCAGGTCCAGCGTGTTGCCCTCGGGCGGGAGGGGGCAGGTCGCGAAGGGTGTGAAGGCGCAGGGCGGATTGACGGCCTTGTTGAAGTCGAGGATCACGCGGCCGTCCTCGTCGGGCGGATCGGTCGACAGGAAGCGTCCGCCACCGTAGGTTTCCTCACCCGTGCTGTAGTCGGCGAAGACGATGAACAGGCCTTCGCCCGGCTCGCCGGTGGGCGTCAGGGTCTGGGTCTTGCCTTCCATTTCGAGGATCAGCACGCCCGGACTCGGCTCCTCGGTGACGTGGCCGAGGGCGTTGGGTACCATCACGCCTCGAGGCGGGTCGTGGGGCATCAGGCGGGCTTCGATTCGCCAGTAGTCGGTGACGGGGAAACGGTCGATGCCCGTGAAGCCCTGTCTGACGTCGCTCTCGCTGTCCTTGACGCGCAGGTAGAGCGCGCCCGCGCGATCGATCACGTAGAAACTCACTGTGCCGACGGCCAGGATGGTCGTGTCGTCCTGCATGTCGGTATGCAGGGTGATGGTGTTGATGTCGCTCTCTTCGCCAACCACGTGTATTCCGGTCGCCGCGGCGGTGAAGACGATTCCGTCCGCACCGATCTCGATCACGCCCACTTGTGCGGGCGCCTTGTCGACAAGCTGCACGTCGGCTTCCGTATCCGAACCCACGACGTTCGTCCCGTCCCGCAACGGATGCAGCCCGACCAACGTCAGCCAACCACCCTCGGCGCTCAATCGCTCGATGCGCTCGGCGTGCCAGGTGTCGATGTCCTCCACGTAGGAGTCGCAGCCGGTCAGGGCCGTGATCAGGATGAGAGCGGCGAGGACGAGGATACGTGATCTCATCTCATCTCCTTAAAAACCGATGGCGACGCCGAGCATGAACTGCACGAGGTCGGTTTCCGATTCGGACGCCTTGATGCGCACCCGGCCGTCGTCTTCAACGGTGATGGCGCCTTCGGTCAAGTAGGTCGCCTTGGCGCCGTGACGGTAGAGGACCTTCATGTCCAGCATGACGTCGCGGCTTTCGGCGTCCCTGGGGTCGGCCTTCGACAGCATGATCTGCAGGCCGCCGCCGCCGCCCCATATCAGGGCGAAGTCGTCGAAGTTGGTTTCGCGGGCGATGGTGGCGTCGTCCCACCAGTCCTCGTCGCCCAGCTTGGTCTCGGTCCAGATGTAGCTGCCGCCGAAGCGTCCCTCCAGGTAGGGGACGACGCGACCGTTGCCGCCGCGCAGGCGCGCGATCAGGAACATCGAGGCGATGTTGTTGTCGGTGATGTACTCGAAGTCTTCGACCAGGGGCAGGGACAGGGTCGTGGTTTCGTGACCGTAAATAATGAGGTCGCCTCCGACGCCCAGGGCGAACAGACCGCCGCCGTCGTAGACATAATCCACGTTCACGCCTAAGCCGATGTTTTCCACATTGTCGTCGAACTCGCCCGCAGGTGAGGCGATTTCGAAGTGGACGGAGCCTACGGAGCCGGCCAGGGCGATCGGCGCCGCCAGGGACAACAGAGCGAATACGGTCGGAATGATGCGCTTCATCTTTTGAATCTCCCGTTTTTATGTTCAGCGAAAGCCTATCACGGCCGAGGGGGTTGCGCCGACGGATTTATACGATCCCGGCACGACAAGGTTCGACGTTGTAATGATTCGGGGTCTTTCGCCACACACATAGCGCCCCCGCCCGGGACCCCCTATGAAGGTCGGCGAAAGGAAACGCCATGAGATACAGGCTTGCGGCCACAGTGGCCCTGTTTGCGGTCGTGATCACCGTGTCGACGGTCATTGCCGATGATCGGCTCGAATCGGTCGGCATCTATGAGCCCCAGTACTTTGCCGAACTGCAGGAGATCGACAAGGTGGGCGACTACCTGTACATCTTCGGCGTCGGTGGTCTCGACATCGTCGATTTCAGCAATCCGGCCTCGCCCGTCTCGCTCGGACGCTATGAACCGCCCGGACATCCCTTTGAGCGTTATTACAGGGGATCGGTGGGATTGGGCCACGCCTACTGCGGCGGTCGCGAGGATTGGCTGCAGATCATAGACGTCTCCAACCCGGCCACGGCGACCCGTGTGGGTATCTACGGCGGACCGGGCGAGACCTACGAAGGGTCCGTCCTGCACGGAGGCTATCTCTACGCGGCGCGGCACGACGGCGGCATCGCAGTTCTCAACCTGGCCAACCCGGCGGTCCCGATCCTGGTAAACGAAGTGACGACCCTGGAGAATGCCTGGGACGCGGCCTCCCTCGGCACCTTCGTCTACGTGGCCGACGGCGCAGGGGGGCTCGGCGTGTTGAACGCCGCCAACCCCGCCGCGCCCATCCATGTCGTCTCACTCCCAACCTCAGGCAACGCTCTGGACGTGGCGGTCGCCCCCGGCCTGATCGCCGTGGCCTGCGGCAGTGCCGGTGTGGACATCTTCGACGCGACAACTCCAGACACGCCGGTGCTGCTGTCCACGTACGACAGCTCGGGCCTGGCCATCTCCATCGAGCTGCACGGTGATCGTCTTTTCCTGGCCGACTGGGACGGCGCCGATGTGGTCGATCTGACCGATCCCTTCGTCCCCGTACTAATCGGCCATGAGGACACACCCATCCGGGCCATGGGTCTGGCCGCCGATGGGGATCGCATCTACGTGGCGGACTGGTCCAAGGTGCGCGCCTACGATCTCGGGCCCACGCTCACCGGCGACATCGATGTATCGGTGGACGGTCTCGCTTTCGGCGCCGTGCCCGTGGGGGCGATCGTCGATACGACCTTCACGATCACCAATACCGGTGGCGGGAGCCTCGACGTCATCGCAATCGAGTCCTTCAACCTGCACTTCGGAGTGTCGCATACGGCGGGGTTCATGTTGGCGCCCGGTGCGTCTCAGGACATCACCGTCACGTTCAACCATGCGGTGGCGGGCTACGACGGCACTTTTCTGCGCATCACCAGCAACGACCCTGACGAGTCCCTGATCACGATGCCCCTGACCGCCGACGACAGTCCGACCCTGCTCGACATCGGCGAGTATGCCCCCGACTTCAGCCTAGTCGACATGGACGGCGTGGTCCATTCCCTGTCCCAGTATCGTGGGAAGGTGGTGGTGGCTGCGTTCTTCGCCAACTGGTGACCGGTGTGTGGTCCGGAGTTTTCGGACCTAGATTCCGCAGTTCATCAGAAGTATCAGGGGCAGGACGTACAGGTACTGGGTCTCAACAGCGGCGGCGATAACTACGTTGATCTTCTGAGTTTCATGTCCGCAACACAGATCCAGTTTCCCGTGTTGCGCGACGCCAGCACCGAGTACTCCCACTACCGCCAGACCGGCGCGGTGTCACCCTATCCTCTCGACTACGTGATCGATCGCGGGGGGCGCGTGGCCTACTTCGACACCGAGTACAACCCCGACGTCATCACCGCCGTGATCGACAGTCTGCTGCAGGACACCACGGCCGTGATCACGGGGCCGTTCGAACTGTTGGGCGTTTCGCAACTCACGCCGGGCTCTTTCGGCGGCGCGTCCCTGCGCCTGGATCTACCCGTCGCCGGGTCGGTCAAACTGGATCTCTTCGACTCCCGCGGCCGTCGCGTCCGAAGCCTGTTGTCGGGGGAGGACCTCGATGAGGGCGTCCACGTACGCCCATGGGACGGCCGTGACGATGCGGGCCGCCGCTCACCCGCCGGCGTCTATCTGGCCCGACTGCGCGTGGGCCGCTCGACGGCCACGGCCAAACTGACACTCGTAAGATGAGGAGTTCGTCATGAAGACACTGACGTTGATCATACTGTTGCTGGCCGCCGTTCCCGCTCTGGCCTACGAGGTCGGCGACACCGTTGAGGATTTCACGCTGCCTGACCTGGAGGGCGTCGATCGCACTTTTTCCGATCTGCGCGGGGAGGTGGTCGTGCTCAACTTCTTCGCCACCTGGTGTCCGGGGTGTAATGAGGAAGCCGAAAGTCTGGAGAATGATATCTGGCTAGAGTATCGGGATCGAGGAGTACGGGTTGTCGCGGTGGATGTCCAGGAACAGGCCGTGCTGGTGGACGGCTGGCGTCAGGCCCAAGGTGTTACCTATGACATCTGGATGGCGCCCGACTGGACTCTTTTTGCGGACTTTACACTCTTAGGGGGGCTACCCTATAACACGGTCATCGACCGTGAAGGTGTTCTGCGTTATGCCCAGACCGGGTATGATCTCGGCGGCCTCCTCGCGGTGATCGATCCGTTGGTGGGGCCGACACCTGCGGAGCGCGGGTCGTGGGGGGATGTGAAGGCCCTCTACCATCCCTGATTGAAATGACGCACTCCGGCCGCAACCTGATGGCCGAAAGTCCGTATGTGTCTCGGTGATCGCCGGTTTGCCCGGGCCGGCCGCCCCCCACACATACGAGGACAAACGATGCGTCACTCCCGCCTTGCCCGACTGTTCGTCTGTATCGTGCTGTTGATCATCGCCGCCACCACTGTTGCCGCTCCCGGCGACGATTGGGTTGCCACTTATCACCCCGAAATGGATATCGCGCGGACTGCGGGCGAGATCGAGATCGACGGCCAGTTGGACGACCCCGGCTGGGTCGGTCAATCCCAGGCTCGCCACTTCGCCGAACACAACCCCGGCGACCAGGTGCAGCCGCCGGTGGCGACCGTCGCGATGATGTCCTACGACGACGACTACCTCTACGTGGCCTACATCTGCTACGACGATCCCGACGAGGTGCGCGCCAGCTTTACCGAGCGCGACCGCATCTGGAGCGACGACTACGTCATACTCGTGCTCGACACCTACGGCGACCAGAACTGGGCCTACGAGATCTCCGCCAACCCCTACGGCATCCAGGGCGAC
>DAOVZQ010000014.1 GCA_030635025.1 bacterium | reverse complement strand
TCGATGCCATCGACGGTCACGGTGCCGGCGTCGGCGGCCAGGAAGGTCGTGATGATCTTCATGGCGGTGCTCTTGCCCGCTCCGTTGGGTCCCAGGAAGCCGAGGATCTCGCCTTGTTCGAGTCGGAAGGACACGTCATCCAGGGCGACGGTCGGTCCGAATCGTTTCGTGACGCCACGTACCTCGATCATCGCGAAGACTCCTCAGGGGTTTAATGGATTAGCATGTGCTGGACGAAAAGAAACGGCGACGGCGCTTCATCTGAAGGCCGCCTCCGGAATGTCGAGCCCGCAATATACAACAATTCCCCTCGTTCGTTCCATAAAATGTGAGTTGCCAGCCAGCTGGGGATGGTCTTCATTGGGCGGGGAGATTCCGGGTCAACACAGAAAGCGAGTCCGACATGTCCAATCGGATAAATTTGCGCCGCGTTGTCATGATCGTCGGCTTCATGCTCACGGGACTGCTGCTCCTTGCGGGATGCGGCGACGGCTCCAAACGCGAAGCCGGCACGCGTCAGGCCATCGTGATCATGCTCGACGCCGCGCGTCCAGACCGGTTCTCCTGTTACGGCTACGGCCGCGAGACGACGCCGCACATGGACGCCCTCGCGGCGAAGGGCCTGCTCTTCCAGAACCACTTCGCCCAGGCCACGCATACGCGCGCGTCGCTGCCGACCTTGTTTTACTCGCGTTATTTCGCCAAGTCGATGTTCCCCTCCAGTTCGGCCATTCCGTTGACCGAGCCCGACGACCTGTTCCGCATCCCCGACGCTCAGACCCTGTCGCTCGCCGGCGAACTCTCCGACGGCGGCATGCTGTCGGCCGTGATCTCGGCTCATCCCTGGATCAAGAAGGGCACGGCCTTCGCCGACGATTTCGACGAACTCCACGACCTGGCCAACGAGGCGCCTCCCGGACGCATCCATCCCAACGCGGAAACGCTGGTCGACTACACCATCGACTGGCTGGGCGACAAGCTCGACCGGGACTACTTCATCTACTTGCACATGATGGACACCCACACGCCCCACTTCTTAGACGCCGACGCGCAGGCCTACTTCGGGTCGGATACATACAGTGGCAGCCGCTTCGAACCCCTGGGCAACCCCAGGCGGATCGATCTTCCCCTGAACCGTGACGACAAGCGCTACCTCGACGCCCTGTACGACGGCAGCATGCTCTACAACGACCGTGAGCTGGGTCGCCTCTTCGATTACCTGGCCGAACAGGGTCGTCTGGATGACACGCTGATCCTGATCACCGCCGACCACGGCGAGCATCTCATGGAAGTGACGGGACGCTACGGTCATCAGGGCGACTGGTACGACGCTGTGGCCCGCATCCCTATGATCGTCCATTATCCGAAGAAGTTGGCCCCCGGCGTCGTCAACCGGCCCAGCGAGGGCGTCGATGTTCTCCCGACCATGCTCTCCCTGCTCGACTTGCCCGTACCCGAAGGCAAGACCACCGACGGGATCGACCTGCTGCCCTATGCGGGGGGAGAGGCCGGCGCCAAGCCTTACGTGATGGCCCGCCAGTCCATCCGCAGCGCGCAGCACAAATGCATCTTCGCCGATCCGGACGGAGTGCTGCTGGCCGCCGAAGCGCCTGATGTGTCCGGTCTGACGGGACAGCTCTTCGATATCCGGGAGGACAAACTCGAGACCCATAATCTGTGGGAACGCGACCCGGACACGGTCCGCCAACTGCTGGACGCCTACCGCGAGGCCATGATGCCGCGCTTCGCCCGTTTCCAGTCGTCGGTGCGCTTCACACAGCCCAAGGTGCCCTTCGCCCTGGGGACCGATCACGCCAAGATCACCGCCGACGCCCGCGTCGTTCACCGCTCGCCCCATGATGGCGACTGTGATGGGGACGACTCGGGCCTGTCGTGGCTGCGGTCCGAGCATAAGAGCAAGCATTGGCTGCTGGGACGTCCCGCCGCCGAGTCCTGCGAGATCGAGATCGCCGTGCCAAACGGCGAGTACCGCTTGAGCGCGCGTGTCATGGGTCGCGGTCTGATGTCCGTGGCGGGGGCCGATACCGTTTTCGAGGTGTCCGGCATCGACTTCGATCCCAAACAGTACACCGCCCTGCGTGAGACCCACATCGGCTATATCACCGTCACCGAGGACGTCTTCCGTGCCCGGCTGGACGTGCCCGCCGACTCGGAAGGTTTCTTCATGCGCATCCTGGGCTTCTCGCCCATTGGCGCTGACGAGGACATCGCCGCCGACCAGGCTCTCGACGAGACGCGCATCGAACGCCTGCGCTCGCTGGGGTATGTGGACTGATGGGCGCCGCGCCGCAGGACCGACGTCCGCCCGAGCCCAAGCTCTGGCGCTATGAACTGCCCGGTGGTTGGGTCGTACTCGCCGGTCGTACGGAAGCCGACAACGACCGTCTCTCCCTGAAGATCGCCAAGGCGAACGACTGGTGGTTCCACGTGAAGGGAATGCCCGGCAGTCATGTGGTGCTGCAGGTGCCGCAGGGGGAGGAGCCGGACAAGGAAACGGTCAAGGCCGCCGCGGCGATCGCCGCGTGGCATTGCAAGGGGCGTGGGTCGCGGCAGGTGGCGGTGACCGGCACTCGGGGCCGTTATGTGACCAAGCCGCGGGGGGCCAAGCCGGGGACGGTTTCGGTGCGGAAGGAAGAGACGTTCAAGGTCAGGCCCGCACTTCCGGCATAGACAAGGTTTAAACAGATGAATGACGTCCCGACCAAGACTCTGCTCAGGGTCCCACGTGGGACCCCAATTTTGATATGGGCTACGATCTCCATCATTATGTGACCCCATTGCCCCAATAGTCTATTGTGTCAGGGAGCATAGAGATAGCGTAGAGCCGGTATGAGCGAGTCGCGCCAGAAGCCCCAGGAATGGCCTTGCGGTTTAACTTCCACCATATGCTCGAATCCCTTTTCTTTCAATATGTTGACAAAGCCCTCGCAGGCTGGAATCAACGGTTGGATATCGTAGATACCCCAGTTCACATACAGCTTGAGGGACGCGGGATCGAGGACTTCGACGCCTTGATGCTGCGCGGGAGCGATCGCAGGGCTCATGACGGCGACGCGGTCGAAATGTTCGGGATAGCGTCGCGCCAGGTAGAGGGATATTTCACCACCGTAGCTTGCGCCCATGGACCCCCAGGGGCCGCGTTCACCGTAGCGTTTTTCGATCTGAGGAATCAGGCTGTCGACGATGAAGCGTCCGAAGTCGTCCTGCAAGTCGGTGGCGTATTCCTCGGTGCGGCGGACGGGTGGGACGCAGACGCAGATGGGGAGCATCGCGGGGCCGGCCGAGAGCCAGGCCAGGGCCTTGACGAGGTCGGCCAGTGCAATGTACTCGAGTCCATCGTGGACGAGCAGGTATCGTCGCTCGGGACCGTCGGCGCCCGGCGGCGTCACCACGACGACCTCACGGGAACCGCCCAGCTGCGGCGTCGGTACATGTAGCGTGTCGAGGCGGCAGACGGATGTCGAAACGGTCTTCATGAACGCGGGGGTTTCGTAGTCCCGTCCGCGGAGTTCGGAATTCGGCCCGAACCCGCCCGTGCAGGTGAGGGGGTTGCGTGGGTCGAGAATCCATGAGCCGTCGCGCGTGAATTTGTAGTCGAGCCGGGACTCGGGAGGAAGGTCCATGGCGTGGTACCAAAGGTCGGTGCCCGGAACGTGCGTCATGGCGATGCGCGGTTGCCAGTCCGTGAAGTCGCCGACCAGATGCAGCTCGCGGCCCGGTCCGACATACACCATCAGGACCGAGTCGGAATCGGTGAGCACGGGATTGGTCGGGAAGTCACCGAGAAATCGATCGACGGCATTTTGACGTTCGTGCATGGGCAGCTTGGATAGGTCCTGCAGATATTGCTGGGGCGTCGAGTTCGCAAAGGCAAGACCCGTGTACAGAACGACGAGAACAGCGGTGAGCCTTTTCATGGATACCTCCGCCCCGACCCTACCAGAGCAACCACAATCCCGCGACCAGGATCAGAGCCCCGCACCCGCGTCGCAACCATCGCGCACCGTTCGATCGTTCGTGCCAGTCCAGCCAGTGCTGGGCCCGGGCTGCGCTGGCGCCGACCGCCGCGATGACCCCGCAGTGTCCGAGCCCGAAGGCCAGCATCAGTAGGGCGCCGCGTACGGGCGAGGCGGTCGCTTCATGGAAACCCGCACCCACCACCGGGGCCAGGAAGGCGAAGGTGCAGGGGCCGAGGGCCACGCCGAACACGAGGCCGAGCACGAATGCACCGGTGAACCCTCGTTGGTCGGTCCTGGCCTTGGCCGCGGGCAACGGCAACGGCAACACATCGAGCAGATGCAGACCGATCACCAAGAAGATGATCGCCACTACCCGGTTGCCCCAGACGCCCACATCACCCAGCAGACGTCCGGCCATGGCGGTGGCCACGCCGACCAACGCAATCGATACGAGGATGCCGACGGCGAGGGTGGTCGACAGCTGGGCGGCCCGGCGGTTATCGGTCTTGCCGTCGCCCACATAGGCGACCACGAGTGGCAGCGTCGCCAGGTGGCACGGGCTCAGCACGATACTCAGCACGCCCCACGCGAAGGCGGCCGCGAAGGCCAGCAGCATGCCGCCGGTCACCGCGGCCGAGAGTGATGTGAAAAGAGACTCCATCCTAGAACTCCACCCCGAACTCGGCCCACTTGGCCATGATTTCCTGACTCGAATAGAACCCCACGTGCCGGTAGAGTTCGGTGCCGTCGGCGGCGAAGAAGATCTGGGTCGGGATCACGTCGATCCCGTACTTCTTGGCGGCGCCTTCGACCGTGCGGACGTTGATGAAGACCACGTCCATGCGGCCGGCGTATTCCTCGCGAATATCGTCGAGGATGGGCACCATCATCTTGCACTGGGCGCATTTGTCGGAGCCCAGATCGACCAGGCGGGGGAGGACCGATCCGGTGTCCGTGGCAAGCTCGCCGCCGCTTCGGGTCTCCTTCAGGACGATGAGGGTCGCGGCGATCGCCACAACCAGCAGAACCACCGCGATACGTGTTCCCTTGTTCATGAGAGCATCCCCTTTATCTCGTCCACCGTGGGGATCTTGCCCACGCACTTGACCTCGCCGTCGACCACCAGGGCTGGCGTCATCATCACGCCGTAGGTCATGATTTCCGCGACCTTTGAGATCTTTTCCAGTTCGTAGTCGCCGCCCAGGGTCTCAGCGGCCTCCTTGGCGCGCGCGGCGAGGCTCTCGCACTTGTCGCAACCGGTGCCGAGTATCTTGATGCTTTTCACGTCCGCTCCCTAGATCGAGCCGTAGATGAGTCCGCTGATGGTGGCCATGACCACCACCAGCAGAACGAAAGTCAGCGTTTTGCGTGTGCCCATGACGCTGCGGATCACCAGCATGTTGGGCAACGAAAGGGCGGGGCCCGCCAGCAACAGGGCCAGGGCCGGTCCCTTGCCCATGCCGGCGCCCAGAAGTCCCTCGAGGATGGGGATTTCGGTCAGGGTGGCGAAGTACATGAGCGCGCCGGCCACCGAGGCGAAGAGGTTCGCGCCGAGCCCGTTGCCGCCGACCATGCGCGCTACCCAGTCTTCGGGGATCAAGCCCTGGTGACCGGGACGTCCGAGCAGAAGGCCCGCCACCAGAACGCCCGCCAGCAGCAGCGGCAGGATCTGTCGCGCGAAGCCCCAGCTCTCGCCCGCCCAGGCGCCGAGTTCACCGTGACGTCGGCGCGCCAGGATTACGACGGCGATCAGGGCCGCGCCGGTCAACCACCATTTGATGCCGTGGATCGTATCCCAGAACGAAGCGGTGCCGCTGGGCGCGCCCCAGTTGGCGAAGACCAGTACGGCGATCAGGGCTGCGAAGAACAGGATGTCCTCGCTCGGCGCGCGGCTCGGTGGCGCGTCCGGCATTTCGGCCGTGGCGACCTTGGCGTTTTCCTCGTGTCGGAAGAACAGGTGCATGCACAGGCCGATTACGACACTGAAGATGATCGCACCGATCGCTCGTGCGATACCCAGTTCGGCGCCGAGGACGCGGGCGGTGAGAATGATCGCGAGTACGTTCACCGCGGGGCCGGCGTAGAGGAAGGCCGTGGCCGGTCCGAGTCCCGCACCCATGCGCGAGATGCCGGCGAACAGGGGCAACACCGTGCACGAACACACAGCCAGCACCGACCCGGAAACCGCAGCCACGCCGTAGGCCAGGGCTTTGGGCGCCTTTGGTCCCAGGTAGCGCATCACCGCGCCCTGTCTCACGAAGACGGCGATGGCCCCGGCGATCGCGAACGCGGGCACCAGGCAGAGCAGCACATGCTCGCGGGCGTACCATCGGACCAGATGAAAGGCTTCGAGCAGGGCGCCGTCGAAGCGGGCTTTCCCTACGGGTAAAAAGTAGCAGATCAGGAAAAGGGCTACGGTCCAGGCGGCGGCCTTGGCGTGGGTCCGAGCCGTCATGAGTGCAGCTCCGAGATGACGCGGCTGGTGCAGGCGAAGAAGTCGAGGACGCAGGGTGTGCGCAGGGAGTAGACCACGCGGTTCCCGTCTCGCCGATCGGTGACGATGCCGTGCAGTCGCAGAACCGCCAGATGTTTCGAGACGGTGGATTGGTCGGAGCCGACCAGGTCGGTCAGATCCCCGGCGCTGCAGTCGCCTTCACCGAGACGGTGCACGATGAGCAGGCGCGATTCGTGTCCCAGGGCTTTCAGGACACCGGCTTGTTTCTGGATGGCTTTACGGTCGAGCATGATTCACCTCTCGGACTAGTATATGGCAATATGGCCATAACGCCAAGAAGTGTCTTGATCATAACCGTTGAAATGCGAATCGGGCTCACCGATACAGGGTCTTGAGCCCGCTCCAGGTCTGGTCCTCGTTGCTTATCGCCGGCCCGCCGAGTTGAACGTAGTTCCAGAACGACTGGTACTCGTAGATGGTCGCCAAGTTGCTCGGTGGTTGCGCACACCCAGCGGGGACCGGGTCGGCCACCCAGGCATTGAACTCGGCCAGGAAGATGGATTGCTCCATGCTGATCGAGCCACCGCCCACCGGTTCGAACCACAGCACCAGGTGGTAGGTGGGGTTGCCGGCGCATCCCAGGTACGTCGCGTAGTCCCAGCCGCTGTCGAAGGCGGCGGCCTGTACCCAGAGCAGGTCGACCCAGTTGATCAGGTCGTGGTCAGTCCCGTAGAAGTGGACATGATCGCATTCCCGGCACGATCCCCCCAACCCGAATTCCACCCGGCCGATCATCTCGCCCGGAAAGTCGGGCTTCAGGATCAGTTTGACCACCGCGCTGGTGTCGTAGGTGATGTCGTTGATGGTCGTGGGGTCGGCATCGGTGTCGATGTCCAACAGGATTTCGTAGGCGTACACCGGCACCGTGAAGACGACGACGGACAGGATCAGCAGGGACAGACTGCAATATCGAATGCGCATGGGTCTCCTCCCGGGGTAGAGGGGGCATTGATTAGGACTCTGGCGGGGAGGAGAGCATAGCATATTTGTTGAAAAGCGGGCTATCGACGGGGAAAAACCGCAGCCAGTCTTCGTCTCAACTCGTTGCGCACATGTCGGAAAGCCTCCAGCCGAGTCTCCTCGTCTCCACTGACCGCAGCAGGGTCCGGCAGCCCCCAATGAACACGCAGGACATCACCTGGAAAGGCCGGACAAACCTCATTGGCACAAAGCGTCACCACGACATCCACCCCAGCCGGATTCACACTTCGCACAGACGATGAGCTATGTCCTCTCAAATCAATATCCATTTCGGCCATCACCGCCACCGCCTCCGGCCGCACCTGCGTCGGCGCTGAACCGGCCGAGGCGATCGTGAAATCTACGGGCGCCAACGATCGTGCGATGCCCTCGGCCATCTGACTGCGGGCCGAGTTGGCCACACACAGAAAAAGGTAGGACCGCGCGCCGCTCTCGTGCATCAGTCGCGCCTTGTTGCGCCAGGTCTCGTCTTCGGGAATCTCGACCATCTCATGTCCTCCAGTGCAGACGGTCGCGGAATCGTAACGCCACACCCACCAGCGCAATCAGCACCGGCACCTCCACCAGCGGTCCGATCACCGCGGCAAAGGCCGCGCCGTGATGAATCCCGAACGTCGCCACGGCCACCGCGATGGCCAGTTCGAAATTGTTGCTTGCCGCCGTGAAGCTGAGCGAGGTCGACTTCTCGTAGTTCGCACCCGCACGCCGACTCATGTAGAACGAGACGAAGAACATGGCCAGGAAGTAAATCAACAGGGGTAGCGCCACACGCAATACGTCCAGGGGCAACTCGACGATCTTGTCGCCCTTGAGGGAGAACATCACCACGATAGTGAACAGCAGTGCGATCAGGGTCACCGGCGAGATGCGCGGTGTGAAGACCGTGTGGTACCACGTGTCGCCCTTGAGCTTGCGCAGGATCACGCGCGTCAGGAAACCGGCCGCGAACGGGATGCCCAGGTAGATCAGCACGCTGCGCGCGATCTGGCCGATGGTGATCTCGACCTGCACGGCCTCGAGTCCAAGCAGCGGAGGCAGCACACTCAGGAAGACCCAGGCGTAAACGGGAAAGAAAAGGATCTGGAAGATGGAGTTGAACGCCACCAGCGCCGCGCAGTACTCGGGATCGCCGTGGGCCAGGTCGTTCCAGACGATGACCATGGCGATGCAACGCGCCAGGCCGATCAGGATCAGCCCCGTCATATACTCGGGCCGGTCGGGCAGGAAGATCACCGCGAGGACGAACATGAAGACCGGCCCCACCAGCCAGTTCTGGATCAGCGAAAGCACCAGCACCTTTACATCGCGAAAGGCCAGCCCCAGGCGCTCGTAGCGCACTTTCGCCAGGGGGGGATACATCATCAGGATCAAGCCGATGGCGATGGGGATCGACGTGGTGCCCGTGTCGAAACGGCCGATCCAGGACCCGAAGCCCGGCCAGGCCCAGCCGATCAGCACACCGGCGCCCATGGCCAGAAAAATCCACAGGGTCAACCAGCGGTCCAGCAGGGAGAGGCGGCGCGGCGGCGATGGCGCGCCGGGGTCGGCCGTGTTTTCGTGTGTGTCGGACATATCGCTCCCTTGTGGGGTCGGATTCAGGACGACGATATGATACCATCCCGATAGGGGATGGCAACCGGGAGACATAAATGCACGATGGTCGAGACATTGATGGCGAACTCGCCCGCATCCGCGCCGAGATCGACAGCGCCGACGGCGAACTGATCGACCTGCTCGCGCGTCGTCGCGAACTGGTCGCGCGGGTCGCCGACATCAAGCGTTGCAACGGGCTGCCCGTCTACGTTCCCGAACGTGAAGCCGCCATGCTGAGCGCCCGGGCCGACGAGGCCGAGGCGCGCGGCGTCCCGTCCGGGTTGGTGCAGGATATCCTGCGGCGCATCATGCGCGAGTCCTACCGCGAAGAGGGGCAGAGTGGATTCCGGCGCGCCGCGCCAACGTCTCGGCCGGTCGTGTTGATCGGCGGCGCGGGCGGCATGGGGTGTTTGTTCGCGCGGTACTTCGAAGCGTCCGGCTACCCGGTGCGCGTGCTCGACCGCGACGATTGGAGCCAGGCCACCGATCTCCTGGACAACGTCGGGCTGGTGCTCGTAGGTGTTCCCATCGTCGATACTCAGAAGGTGATCGAGGCCCTGCGCGGGCGTCTGCCGGACGACGCGATTCTGGCCGACATTACAAGTGTCAAGGCTGCCCCGCTGGCCGGTATGCTTGAAGTCCACGACGGCCCGGTTGTAGGTCTGCACCCCATGTTCGGTCACGGCGTCCCTTCGCTGGCCAAACAGGTGGTCGTTCATTGTCCCGGCCGCGATGCTGAGGGCTGTCGATGGCTGTTGGACCAGTTGCGGATCTGGGGGGCGTCTCTGGTCACGGTCGACCCGTCGAACCACGACCGTTTGATGGGCGCGATCCAGGCCCAGCGCCACTTCGCCACCTTCGTCTACGGCATGCATCTGATGGGGGAGGAAACCGATTTGGACGAGATCCTCTCCTTGAGCTCGCCCATCTACCGCCTGGAGTTGGGCATGGTGGGACGGCTGTTCGCGCAGGAGCCGGATCTCTACGCCGACATCATCTACGGCTCGCCTGAAGGCCGCGAGTTGGCGCGGAGTTACCACCGACTGTTCGGTGAATTGTTGGAGGCCTACGAGAACGACGACCGCACGGTCTTCATGGACGGTTTCGCGCGGGTCAAAGCCTGGCTCGGTCCCCTGGCCGAGACTTTCCTGACCGAGAGCGACGCCCTGCTCGACCAGGCGCGCGACAGGATAGACATGCCGACCGACCACGGCGCCGATGCAACCGGCCGGCACGGGGACGCGTAGAGCCGATATCTCGATACCAAGGAGGAAGTCATGAGCGACCTGGAATTGAAAAGCCGCCTGATCACCCTGCGACGCATGCGTCCCGAAGATGCCGAGCCCTTGTACGCCTATCGCAGTCTACCCGAGGTCTCCCGCCACCAGGACTGGCTGCCCGAGTCCGTGGACGAAGCCCATGACCTGGCCCGGAAACAGGCTGATCTCGTGCCGGCCACACCTGATTCGTGGTTTCAGTTCATCATTTGCCGACTCGAAGACGGCGAGATGGTGGGGGATTGTGGTGTCAATTTCCCGGCTGACGTACACAAGAGCCCCGAACTGGGCATCGCCCTGCATCCGGACCATCGTCGTCGCGGATACGCCACCGCAGCAACCCACCTGATGCTCGACTATTTATTCGACGAGTTGGACGTGCGCCGCGTAGTGGCCGGCACCGACCCGCGTAATCTGCCGGCGATCGGTGTGCTCAACCGCCTGGGTTTTCGCAACGAGGGGCACTTGCGATCGAGCTATTGGCAGCGCGGAGAATGGACGGACGAAATGCTTTTCGCCATTCTCAAGGATGAATGGGCCAGAGAGCAGGGTGCCGAATAGGCGCGGTATAGCCCATGTCCGGCCGGTTTTGGGAAAGCAACCAGATAACTCCATTTTTGAATTGTATCCTCGCGGGTAGAGATCTATACTGTGCCGTCGATAAATAAACCGATTGACCGTTTTGACTCCCCGCCCAGGGAGCCGAAGGGGTTTCCATGTCAAATAGCTCATAGGGGGAGAGTCGCTTGGCTCCCGACAACCAGGATCTCGATCGGGTCGTCGAATCAGACCCCGCCGGTCTCGTCACCAATAAATTCATCTTCCCAAAGTGGACCAACAAGCTGAGAGAACTCTCGGCGGTTCTGGCTCTCGGAGGGTTGGTGTACGTGGTGGTTTTATTCACCGCCCTGTTTTCGCCCGAGACCTCGGCGATCGGATACGCCCCGGAGCAGCCCGTCCCGTACAGCCACGCCTTGCACGCCGGCGATCTCGACATCGATTGCCGCTATTGCCATACGAGTGTCGAGTCGTCGGCCCGGGCCAATCTGCCCCCCACGGCGACCTGCATGAACTGCCATGCGACCATAAAGACCCAGAGCGACAAGCTGGCCCTGGTGCGCGCGAGCTTCGATACGGGCACGCCGATCCCCTGGGTGGCCGTCCACGACCTGCCCGATTTTGTCTACTTCAATCACGCCGGGCACGTCCAGTCGGGTGTGAGTTGCGTCAGCTGCCACGGCCGGGTCGATCGGATGGAGGTCGTGGCCCAGGCCGCGCCGTTGAACATGGGCTGGTGCCTGGAATGCCACCGCGCCCCCGAAGCCAATCTGCGCCCCGTGGAATTCGTGACCGACCTGGCCTGGGTCCCGGACGAAGACCCCGTCGTGTTGGGCACCCGCCTGCGCGCCGAACACCGGATCAACCCGTCGACCGATTGCACGACCTGTCACCGTTAGCATTGCCGGGAAGGGTAGCGAATGTCTCAGAACACGAACGGGCGCATGCGCGAAGAGGGATACTGGCGCAGCCTCCAGGACCTGGCCGACACCGATGAATTTCGTCGGCAGCTGGACAACGAGTTCCCCGATGGCGTAGAACCCCCGGTCGGCTCAGTGTCGCGTCGTCGGTTCCTGCAGATCATGTCCGCCTCGGTGGCCATGACCTCGATGGCCGGTTGTCGTTGGCCCGAGGAAACAGTCGTGCCTTTCGTCAAGCGCGCCGAGGGAACCGTTCCCGGCGAGCCCGCCTCCTTCGCCACGACCCTGGAGATCGGTGCGATCGCCAGCGCGATCGTGGCCACCAGCTACGACGGACGGCCCATCAAGGTCGACGGCAATCCCGATTTCCCCGGAAGCCTTGGCGCGGCGAGCGCTTTTGCCCAGGCCAGCGTGCTCGATCTGTACGACCCCGATCGCAGCCGATCCGTTGTCCATACGGACGAGACCGGGACAAACGAGTCCGACTGGGAGGCCTTCGCCACATTCGCGCGCAGTCACTACCGGAGTGTCGGCTGGGACAAGGTGGCCATCCTGACCGAAGCCACTACCTCGCCCTCGGTGCATGGCCTGTTGCGCCGCATCGCCGCGAAGGGGGGGCGCGTCTATGCCTGGGAACCCGTATGCCGTCTCAACGAAATGCTTGGGACCAAGCTGGCCTTCGGCACCGTGGCCCGCATCCAGCTCGACCTGACCCGGGCCGAGATCATCGTCGACTTCGACGCCAACCTGCTGCAGGACCATCCCACCGCCCTGAGCAACAGCCGCGACTTCGCCGCGAAGCGCGATCCCGAGTCCGGTCACATGAACCGGCTCTACAGCTACGAACCCAGCTTTACCGTCACAGGCGGAATGGCCGACCATCGTTTCCCGACGGCGGCCGGCGAAATCGGCGCCGCCGTCTGGGCCTTGGCCGCCGAATTGGTGCTGGGGGAAGGCCTGGTCCTGCCCGCCGGCTCGGGCCTCGCTACGGCTGAACTGGCCAAGTGGCGTCACCACAAAGCCGGCACCGAACACGTCGCCGCCCTGGCTCACGACCTCATGACCAATCGCGGCGAAGGCCTGCTGCTGGCCGGTACGCGGCAACCGCCCGAGGTCCACGCCCTGGTGGCGGTTCTCAACGTGGCCCTGGGAAACACCGATCACGCCGTGACCTACCAGCCCTTCGACATGCCCGAGATGGGCTCCCTGAAGGATCTGGTCGACGACCTGAACGCCGGCCGGATCGAGTCGTTGGTCATCGCCGGCGGCAATCCCGTCTACACGGCGCCCGCAGACCTGGATTTCGCCGCGGCCGTGGCCAAG
>DAOVZQ010000160.1 GCA_030635025.1 bacterium | reverse complement strand
CGGTATCTGGGTCGGTATCTGCGGGGAGATGGCGTCCGAGACCCGGTACGCTGAACTGTTGCTCGGTCTCGGTTTCGACGAACTCAGCCTGCATGCCGCACAATTGCCCAAGATCAAGCAGGTCGTGCGTTGGACGACCGTTGCGGAGGCCGAGGCCCTGACGAACGACCTGATCGCCTGCGATACGGCATCGTCTGCGGATCGTCTTTTGACCGATTATCTGGAGCAGAAGAAAGCCCGACGACTGGCAGCCACCCCTGAGGAGAATAACCGTGACTGAATCCGATCTCGCCACCATGCTCGACTTCGTCGAACACATGTCCGACAACCTTGCCGCAGGTTCCGACCTCGAAGGCCTCGATGCCATCACATCCACGGCCTCACCGGCGGGTGGTGTCCTCGTCTGCGGTATGGGGGGCTCGGCCATCGCGGGTGATCTGCTTTCTTCCGTCGCCGCCAATCAGGGATTACGAATGGCCGTATGGCGTGACTACGGTTTACCCGGATGGGTCCGTGACGACACCCTGGTGATCCTGAGCAGTTATTCGGGCAACACGGAGGAGACGCTCTCGGCCGGACGCGAGGCGGCGGCCCGCGGTTGTACCCTGCTGGCGATCACCTCCGGTGGAACGTTGTCTCGATACGCGACCGAAGGCATCGCGGGTGGCGCGCCCTTTCCCTGGATCAGGCTTCCCGGCACGATGCCGCCCCGAGCGGCCCTGGGGTACGGGCTGGGGGCACAAGCCAATCTCCTGTCACGCCTGGGCCTGTTGAAGGGTGTCGAGGCGGAGATCAAAGCGGCTGTCGCCACCCTGCGCGACGGTGTGTCTCGGCTTGGGCCGGCTGCTGCGGACGATTCACCGGCCAAGGTTGCGGCCCGTCGGATTCTGGGCAGAATGCTGGTGGTCTACACCACGTCCGAGGAATCCCACGCCACGGGCCTGCGCTTGAAGGCGCAGGTCAACGAGAACGGGAAATCGCCGGCCATGGTCGTTGCCTTTCCTGAACTCGACCACAACGAGATTGTTGGCTGGGAGGTTCTGCGGCCACGCCGGGATGACTTTATATTGCTTATCCTGCGCTCGAGCGACGAGACGCCGAGGATCACCCGTCGGGTTGACGTCACACGTGAATTGTTGGCCGACGAGTTCCATGATATTCTCGAATTCCGCGCCACGGGCGATTCGGCATTGGCGAGAATCCTGTCTCTTGTTCAATTTGGAGATTACCTCTCCTGCTATCTGGCCGAGGCGGCCGGTGTGAATCCGATGCCGGTATCCCGGATCGATGTTCTCAAGCAACGTCTTCAGGAAACCGACGACTGAGTGAATCGAATAGACTGTCCCGAAGCAGACGGACCAAGCGCCGGAGCCGAAGGATTGACCGAGTATCAGACAAGGAGAACCAATGGACGCGCGTTATCTCTTCACCAGCGAATCCGTGACCGAGGGACACCCCGACAAGGTCGCGGATCAGATTTCCGACAGCGTGCTGGACGCGATTCTGGACAAGGATCCCGAGGGACGCGTCGCGTGCGAGACCCTGGTGACCACGGGCATGGCCATGGTGGCTGGCGAAATCACCACCGAGACCTACGTGGACATCCCCAAAATCGTACGTCGCGCCATCCGCCAGATCGGCTACACGTCGTCGGAATTCGGTCTGGACTGGGAGACCTGTGCGGTCCTGACCTCTATTGACGAACAGTCGCCCGACATCGCCATGGGCGTCGATCCAGGTGGAGCTGGCGACCAGGGGTTGATGTTCGGCTACGCGTGTCGCGAAACGGACGTGCTCATGCCGTTGCCCATAACACTGGCGCACCGGCTAACGCACAGGCTGGCCCAGGTGCGTAAGGACGGGTTGTTGACATGGGTCCGTCCAGACGGGAAGAGCCAAGTAACCGTGGAGTACGATGGGCTGCAACCCGTGCGCATCGATACGGTCCTGATTTCCACACAGCACGACCCCGACACGCCCAATCTGCGTGAGCAGATCATCGAGCATGTGATCGAACCGGTTCTGGCCGAGGTGGATATCGATCACGCGGACCCGACGTTCCACGTCAATCCCACGGGGAATTTCGTCATCGGTGGGCCGCAGGGGGATTGTGGATTGACCGGCCGCAAGATCATCGTCGACACCTACGGCGGCAGCGCGCCTCACGGCGGCGGCGCGTTCTCGGGCAAGGACCCGTCCAAGGTCGACCGGTCCGCCAGCTACGCGGCCCGCTGGGTCGCCAAGAACATCGTGGCGGCCGAGATCGCCGAGCGCTGTCAGGTCCAACTCGCCTACGCCATCGGCGTCGCCGAGCCCGTCTCGGTTACCGTGCGGACGTCCGGCACGGGCGTGGTACCCGACGTGCGAATCACTGAGGCGGTTCGGAAGGTCTTCGATCTTACGCCGGGTGGAATCATCTCCACTCTTGATCTAAAGCGCCCCATCTACCAGCCGACCGCCGCCTACGGGCACTTCGGTCGTACCGGGGACGGCTTCCCGTGGGAGCGCACCGACCGCATCGACGACCTCAAGGGGGCCGTGGACTGATCACAGGCCGCATGCACGAGAAAAGAGGCGCCGCTCCCTTGTGGGGGCGGCGCCTCTCTCATGAGGACCTGTTTGCGAGGATCGGCGAATGCCCCGTCAGCGCGCAGGTAGTTCCACTGTCACCGTGACGGTATCGTGGCGCGTGACGCTGGTGTGCGTGTCGTAGACGGTCACGATGACCATGCGGTCCCCGACGTCGTCGGTGTTGAATACGTGGCGCGGCCAGCGTTCGGGATAGACGCTGCCCAGGACGTCGTCCATGTCCCATGAAAAATTGAAGCGCTCGTAGAGCCCATCCACGGGATCGAAGCCGCAGAGATCCGCATCAACCGACAGGATCACCAAACCGTCGTCGCTGGCGTCGGGCAAGTGTCCGAACGAGGTGTCCGTGTGTTGGTTGAGCAGCAGGACGCGGTCGACGGTGGTGTTGCTCGGGTCGTTGAGATAGATGGCGCCCGTGAAGTCTTCGGGAACACCGTCCCAGTTGTCGGTCATGTGGAAGTTGGTGTGTTCGTCGCCCGCTTCGTCACGACTGTCGATCCAGATGACCATGATCCCGCCCGCCGTCAGAACGGCTGAATCAACAAAGCCCCACATGCCCGGATTCGAGGTGTCGTTGGACAAGGACCAACCGATGAGGGGGATGTCCTGGTCGGTGGGATTGTAGAGCTCGAGTACCGGCTCGTACTGGTTGTTGACAGGGTTCTGCATGACCGTGTCGTTGAACGGCAGTACTTCGTTGATGACGATCGTCTGGCGGATGTTGATGCCGCCCGTTCCGTTGCTGAATCCGATCGTGGGGACGTCGAAGTAGGCCATACTGGCTGTGACCGTGGTGTCGTTGCTGGCCGCCACGAACAGCGAGTCGGGGCGCATTTGGACCAGGATGGAGTCCCTGTCCGTGTCGCCGTCGTCGTCGGTAACCGTGGCGACGACCATGTAGTCGCCCGGTAGGAGGTAACGGTGTGTCGTGATCGATCCCGTTCCGGTCGACCCGTCATCGAAATTCCAGTGAAGATTCAACGGGGCCGTGGCGCCGGTCGGATCGGCGACGGGATCGCCGCCGGAGACGTAGGCGACAAACTGCACGTCCACAGGGGCCACGCTGCATTCTATGTTGGCCTCGATCCGCGTGATGATGGGCTTGAGGTTCTCATCGTCGCTGCAGCCGACGATCAGGGCAAAGCCTAGTCCTGCCAGACAAAGAAACATGGGAAACTTGCGCATTGCGATGAGCTCCGTGGTCACCGGTGACGTAGGGCGACCGCGCACGAAGACGCACGGCCTTGACCTGTTCAAATAAAGAAATTAGGGCAGTCGAGGCAAGGAGTCCAGCGAAAAGCCTGTACCACAGCCGGGTATCCCCGTGTCGATCCCTCCGGGCCGTCCGTCAGCGCCGGATTTTCCAGAAGAGTACGATCGCCACGACGCTGTATGTGAAATTGCCGGCCCAGGCGGCGATGATCGGCGGCAGAGCGCCGTTATGTCCCAAAGCCCTGCCGAAGTTGACCGAAAGGTAGTAGCCGAAGCTGATCAGGATTGTCCAGCCGAAGCCGCTGGCAACAGTCGTTTTGCGGGGGCCCGACGCCAACATGATGCCCATGAAGACCACGATCAGATGCACCAAGGGGAAGGCCAGCTTGAAGTGGAGGTCGACTTCGTATTCGGTGGGATCGCCGCCGCTGGCCTTGACCATGTCCACGTAGCGTCTCAGTTGTCTGATGTTCATGCTCTCGGGCTTGATCCGTTCGTCCGTAAAGGTCTCCGGGGAGATGCCGGACAGGCCGGACCGGAGGCTGTCGAAGCGGGAGATACTGTCGCCTCGAGCCCCGAACCAGCGGTGAGTCCCCTGCAGCAGCAGCCACTGGTCGCCGTCCCACTCGGCGGTTTCTGCGTCGAACCGCTCGATGACCTGGGACCCCCTGAGCAGATGCGCCTTGAATTCCTTGATCTGGGCCTTGTCGGGCACGTAGGTGCGGGCGTAGTAGAGCCAGCCGTCGGTGCCGGTAAGCGCCACATCGTTCGTGGGCCGAATGCGATCGGGACGTCCATGGACTTCCACTTCCCAGATCCGCTCGACTTCCGCGTTGGCTTTCGGCAGGACGAACTCACTCCAGGCCAATGAGAACAGGCTCATCATCGCCGCGACCAGCAAGAGGGGGCGTGTCACCTGCATCAAGGAGCGCCCGGCGGCGAAGAGGGCCGTCAATTCGTTATAGCGCGCCATCAGGCCGACCGAGAAGAGTGTGGCCATCAGCATGCCGATGGGCAGGACGGTATCGACGATCCAGGGAACCTTGTTCATGTAGTAACGGGCCATCATGTCCGGCGTGGCCTTGTTGTCCATGAAGCTGTCCATGTGATCGAAGAGATCGATCAGTGTGAACAGGACCAGTGCGCCCATCAGGGTGAAGAAGAGGATGCGCATGAATCCGGCGACGGCGCTGCGATGGATAAGCTGCATCAGCCGACCTCTTCCGCGTCGGAGGTCGGCACGCGTGGACGCAAAGTGAACGAAAGCAGGGACGACTCCCGCACGGTCCTTATCAGCACCGGGATACCAATCGACGTTAGCACGATATTCGCCATCCACATGGCGAGGGCGGGATCCAGGCGGCCGCGATCAGCGAGTTTCTCGCCGCCGATGAGAAACAGGTAATAGACCAGGTACATGCCCAAAGCGAGACTCAGGGAGACGCCCTTGCCGCTGCGGGCGGTTGTCACGGCCATGGGCAGTCCCAGCAGGACGAAGACAACGCAGGCCACGGGGATGGCGAACTTCTTGTGGAATTCCACCATGTAGCTGTTTTCACGGGCTCGCTGCGAGCGCAATATGTTCTCCTGGAAGCCGGCCGACCGTGCGGCGCGGCGCGCTTCCTGACGGGTACTCTTGAACATGTTGCGGCGCTGGGTGATCTCGATGGGACCCGCTCGACGGCCCGCGGACAATTGGGCTTCCCGTTTCTCCGAATCCAGCAGGTCCCACTGGCGTTGCGCCAGGCTGCCCGCCAGTTCACGACTGCGGGCCACGGTCTTCTGGCGTTCGTCGGCCTCCTTGCGGGCGGCGGCCAACAAGGCCGTCAGGTTCATCTCGCGGTCGCCCCGCGATGTCCGATTCGATTCCTGAAGATCCCGTTCGACATCCTTGATGTGCAGGTTGTGGGTGGTGAAACGGGTAATCGAGTAACGGGACAGATCATGGTCGTCGGGCAGATCGTGGATCTCGCCGTCGTGAAGCTCGATACGCATGGCGTTGCTGTCGTGCAGCGGGACGATGGTGCCCCATGTGGCCGTAGTCATGGTGGGAGAGATGTCTCCGGGACCGTCCTTCTCCAGGATCACCACCTGCTCGATACGGTTGGTTCGTTCGTCCTTGTTCTTGACATGGATCGTGATGCGGTCGTTGAGTTCCGTGAACAGTTGTTCGCGAATCTCCATCATGGGCCGGACGTGACGGATGTCGTAGAGCAGGTTGGCCAGTTTGTGGTTCCAGTCGGGCAGAACGTAGTGGTTGTAGGCCGCCATGGCGGCCGCCAGGACCAGGCCGCCGACCAGAAGAGGTCGCAAGATGGAATACAAGCCTATGCCGCTGGCCTTCATGGCCGTAATCTCGTGATCGGCCGCCAGTTGTCCTATGCCCATCAGGATGCCGATCAGCACGGCCATTGGTATGGATAATGCAAACATGTGCCCCAGGCTCAGGATCAGCACCTCGGTCGCGACCAGGAAGGACACGCCACGACTGACGAAAAGCTCGACAT
>DAOVZQ010000397.1 GCA_030635025.1 bacterium | reverse complement strand
TGGGTGACGCCGACACGCCGGCCGGCACCTACGCCGGCATGGTCCGGCACAATATCGACACAATCACCGCCGCATTGCGGGGAGAAGCGACCCATGAGCACTGAAACGCCGGCCGTTCGCGTGACCGACCTGACCGTGGCCTACGGCGAATTGCCCGTCCTGTGGGATATCGACATGGACGTGCCCGCCGGCAAGCTCATGGCCATCATGGGCCCCAACGGCGCGGGCAAGACCACGCTGATAAAGGCCATCCTCGGTCTGGTGCCTCCGGCGGCGGGACGCGTGGAAATCCATGGCGGATTGTACCGTGATCAGCGTCATCTGGTGGGCTATGTCCCTCAGCGTGGCAGTGTGGACTGGGACTTCCCCACCACTGTTCTCGACGTGGTGATGATGGGTCGATATGGCGCCCTGGGCTGGTTCAAGCGACCCGGAAAACGCGAGCGCGACCAGGCCCTGACCGCCCTGGACAAGGTGGGTATGGCCGACTTCCGCGCCCGTCAGATCAGCCAGCTTTCGGGCGGCCAGCAACAACGGGTCTTCCTGGCGCGCGCCCTGGTGCAGGACGCCCAGGTCTACTTCATGGACGAACCCTTCCAGGGCGTTGACGCGCGCACCGAACTGGCCATCGTTGACCTGCTGAAGGAATTGCGGACACTGGGACGCACGGTCATCGTCGTACATCACGATCTGCAGACGGTGCGCGACTATTTTGACTGGATCACCCTGCTGAACGTGCGGCGCATCGCCGGCGGACCCGTCGACGAAGTCTTCACGTCCGAAAACCTGAAGTTGGCCTACGGTGGACGCGTGGAGTTCCTGCAGAGGCAGGCCCCGTGCGACCCGCCTCCCGACGCCCCCGACCTCGGCTCATATCCTGGACGGATCCGCCCATGAGCTGGCTCGGCGAACTCTTCACCGACTACACCCTGCGCACCGTGGCGCTGGGTTCGGCGTCCCTGGGCCTGGTGGCCGGCGCCCTGGGCGCCTTCGCGGTGCTGCGACGCCAGAGCCTGTTGGGCGACGCCGTGAGCCACGCCGCCCTGCCCGGCATCGTTCTGGCCTTCATGTTGACCGGCGCCAAGACACCGCTGGTGCTGGTGCTCGGCGCGGCCCTGGCCGGCTGGACCGCATCGCTGCTGGTGATGTTGATCGTGCGCACGACCCGCATCAAGCTGGACACCGCCCTGGGCCTGGTGCTGTCGACCTTCTTCGGCCTCGGACTGTTGCTGATGTCGATCGTCCAGCGCAGCGCCGGCGCCGGTCAGGCGGGACTCGATCGTTTTCTCTTCGGACAGGCCGCCGCGCTGGTGGGAGACGACCTGAAGACCATGGCCGCCCTGGGCGCCCTGGTGCTGATCGTACTGGTGATGATGTGGAAGGAATTCAAGCTGCTGAGCTTCGACCCGGCTTTCGCCGGCGCGCTGGGGCTGCCGGTGCGATTCATCGACATCGTTCTAACGACCCTGCTGGTCGTGGCCATCGTCATCGGGCTGCAGACCGTCGGTGTTGTGCTGATGAGCGCCATGATCGTGGCCCCGGCGGCTGCGGCGCGGCAGTGGACCGATCGCCTCGGACGACTGGTGATCCTGTCAGGCGTGTTCGGCGCCGCGAGCGGATTGACCGGCGCGGTACTGTCGAGCCTCGTCCCCCGCCTGCCGACCGGCCCTACCATCATCCTGGTCGTCACGACGATCACGGTCGTCTCGCTGTTTATAGCACCCCGGAGGGGATTACTCACTGAGCGACTCCGCCGGGGACGACAGCGGCGGCGGGTCCGGGCCGACAGCGTTCTTGCCGATCTCTATCGCCTCGCCGCCCAACACGCCGATCCCGCTCAAGCCCCCCATGCGGCCGAAGCCCTGCAGACCATGAGCGCCCAGGCCGGTGTGCGCGAAGGGCTCAAACAACTCACCGAACAAGGTCTGGTCGAGTCCGACCCCGACGGCCTCTGGCGTCTGACGGATGCGGGCCTGGCGCGCGGCGCAGAGTTGATCGGGGGTGTGTCGTGAGCATCCCACACCTTGAAATCCTCGCCATCGCCGTCGTGACCGCCGCGGGGTGTTCTCTTGTCGGCGTCTTCCTGATGTTGCGGCGCATGGCCATGCTCTCGGACGCCATCAGCCACGCCATCCTGCCGGGCATCGTGGTGGCGTTCTTCTTCACTCACGACCTGGCCTCGCCCTGGCTGATGATCGCGGCCGTCCTGACCGGTTTGCTGACCGTCGTGCTGGTCGAAACGCTGACGCGCACGCGCCGCCTCAAGGAGGACGCGGCCATGGGCCTCATCTTCCCCGCCCTGTTCTCTTTGGGGATCGTGCTGATCACCCGTTACGCCGGCGACATACACCTGGATGTGGATGCGGTGTTGCTGGGCGAATTGGCGTTCGCGCCTTTTGACCGGTTCGTTGTGGGAGGAGCCGATCTGGGCCCGCGGCATCTGTGGGTGATGGGCGGTGTCACGCTGCTGAATCTCCTGGCGGTGACCGTCTTCTTCAAGGAACTCAAACTGGCAACGTTCGACGCCGGATTGGCTGCGTCGTTGGGCTTGGCGCCGGCGGCGATCCACTACGGATTGATGGCGCTCGTTTCGGTGACGGCCGTGGGCGCGTTCGACGCCGTGGGGCTGATCCTGGTGGTCGCGCTGATGGTTGGGCCGGCGGCGGCGGCCTATCTGCTTACCGATCGATTGGGTTTGCTGCTTGTGTTGGCGGCGTTGCTGGGGGCGGTCGCGGCTGGACTCGGTTTCGCGCTGGCTCTTTGGCTGGATGCCTCGATCGCCGGGGGCATCGCCGTCGGTGTGGGGCTTGTCTTTCTCGTTGTATTCCTGGTGGCGCCCGGACGCGGGTTTGTGGCTGTCGTGCTACGACGAAGACGCCAGCGCTGGGATTTCGCCCAGGTCATGCTGGCCATTCATCTCATACAACACGAGGGCGGACCGGACGAGGACGACGAATCGCGCGTAGAGCACTTGCATGGAAAGCATGTGGGCTGGACACCGGCGTTTACGGCGCGAGTTGTGGGGGGGGCGGAGAAGCGGGGGTTGGTCGAACTCGACGCTGGCCGCCTCCGGCTTACCGACCCAGGTCGCGAAGCGGCGGGGCGGGCTTTGAGCGGGACCGGCTCCTAGGGGTTGATTGTAATTTGTAATAAGGTCTGTTCATATTTCTATGTGGGTGTGGGGGGTTGTCGGGGCGCATAAACCATACCCAATAGCGGCGTAACCGACTGATTTATATACTGGTTATCTATTGCGCGAAGTGTGTTTTCGAGCTATATTACTTCTATCGAATACACTCGTTTCGACCTCCCGCGAAACGCTCGTTTCCTGGGAGGATTCTTATGTCCGCTTCTGATATTCATGCTCGTCTTGAAGCTGCGCTGAGTGAACTGCAACGGGCTGA
>DAOVZQ010000283.1 GCA_030635025.1 bacterium | reverse complement strand
TTGTATCATTGCGTTGATACTTTCCTTGGCTGGGTGCTCGACCTATCGGCCGGTCGTGGGATCCATGGAGTCCAGCGATCATCCAAGCCGTAACGACCTGGCTGAGGTTGAGGTCGGATCAACGGTGCGTGTGACGCTCAAGGATGGAGAGATAGTCTCGGGACGGGTTGTGAGACTATCTGCAGAAGGGCTGGTCGTTGGACAGACGGGTTTTTTCGAGGGCAAGGATCGGGGAATCTTGAAGAAGGACATCGACTCTCTTGAAGTGAGATCCTACTCGACCGGATCGAGAGTTGCGCTGATAGGTGTTGGGGTTTTAGCCGTAGGGTTCGTTTGGGCTGCGACTCATTTCAGGGTTGCTACTGATAATAATTAGTTAGGCTTGTTTGACAAACATTACGACCGGGTATAGCTCGGTTTAAGGGCGGGGGGCCCCTGTGCGCTCAGCAGCTTCGGTATTTTCGTTAATCACTCTAGTATCTACAGTATTGGCATCGCCCAGGGCCTACAGTGAGCCACCCGCGGCATCAGAGACAATTTGTCGAATTCAAAACACGGCAATACCACACGATGGCAATCAGGTAGTCCATCCGCGCGAACTTTGGCGCTGTGGGGGCGAGAGCGACGAATTCCTTTTCGGGTTCATCATTACGGCGGAAGTCGATACGGAGGGCCGCGTCTATCTTCTCGATCGCTGGCTCGGGATAGTGCACGTTATTGGACCTGACGGAAGTTTATTGCAACAGCTTAGCCGCCAGGGAGACGGACCTGGGGAAACAAATCAACCTACGGATCTGACTTGGTTGCCGGACGGCAACCTCGGCATCGTTCAACCGTCTCCCGGCCGGCTAATTCGGATCGACCGGGCGGGGAATCCGATAGGTGATATTGTGCCTGATGGTGTCTCGGCGCGGGCTGCACAGTTCGGCTTTCTCATTGAGGCAGCCTGGCGGGGAGGCTCACTTGCATATAGCGGAAGCCAAACGAATTTTCGGGACGGTCGGATGGAAAGGTCTAACTTCCTGGCCTTTTGCGATCTGAATACAGGTGCGGAACTTGTGCGCATCCTCGAAAAAGAACGCTCCGACGATGGGCGCACCGTGCTTAAGGAATCTGACCAATACTGGATCCACGAGGGGCGTTGGTGCTTGGGTCCAGAAGGAAAGATCTACGTCGCTCCTCAGCGCGATGAGTTCGTGATACACGTCTTTGGTTCGGACGGCGGTCTCGAGCGGATTGTCGGGCGTGAATACGAGCCCTGGCGCCGCACGAGAGAAGAGAGGGATGTTCTGCAGGAACGCTACACACGACCTGCTGACGAGTGGGGTGGCGGCCGAAAGGTGCGGGTTTCGGCCAACGATCCTTGTGTCTCCGCACTGCGTGTCACCGACACCGGGGAACTGTGGGTCAAGCATAGTAGAAGCAGTCACGATCAGGCGCCTGGTGTGTTCGAAACTTGGGATGTGTTTACCACCGACGGCACATACTCACACACGGTGTCAATCGCGGTTGCCGGCGACCCCGGCAAAGATCACCTCTTGTTCCTCGGTGATAATCACCTGCTGTTGATTCGCGGCTACTTTGAGGCGAGCGACGCGATGTGGGGGGATGGAGAGGGCAGGGACCATGAGGAGTTTGGTGATATTGTCTTTTATGCTGTGGCACCATAAAGCCGGAGAGATCCCTCGTTGGTGTTGATTCAGAGGATCAAATGAGACATTGCACATCTAGTTGTGAAACTTGAGGAGAAGTTGAATTGAAAGCCTAACAAAAGTTTGCACCAGGCAAAGTCGTTCGTCATGCACCTGGCTTACGCCAGGTCCCCCCCCACCGACTTTGCAGGTGAAGCCAACGATCTACGGCGAACGAATAAATATTTATATAAGCAAACAGGAGGCCCCGGATGCGTCGCAACGAACTCGCCAACACCGACCCCGCCGTCTTTACCGAAGTGGCAGCCGACGCCGAAGTCGGCGAACTGGGCCTCGTCACCGCCGACGGCCATCCGCGTGTAGTGCCGGTTAACTTCGCGGCCATCGGCGAGACGGTCTATTTCCACGGCGCGCTCGCGGGCGAGAAGTTCGAACGGATCCGCGACGATGGACGCTGCAGCTTCAGCATGGTCAAACCCTACAGCCTGTTGCCCTCGTACTGGACGGCGCCGCGTCACGCATGCCCCGCCACTCATCTGTTCAAGTCGGTGGAGATCCGGGGCCGCTGCGAAGTCGTGGACGATTCGGCCGAGAAAGCGGCCGCCCTGCAGGCGATCATGGAGAAATACCAGCCCGAAGGCGGCTTCGAGTCCATCACTTCAGACAAGCGCATGTACATCAAGTCCCTGGCGGGCGTGGGCGTGTTCCGTGTCGTGGGCTCGTGGACGGCCAAGGTCAAATTGGGGGCGACTGAGCCGGTGAAAGTGCGGCGAGCCTGGATCGAGAGGCTACGCGAGCGGGGAGAGCCGCGTGACCTGGCGACCGCCGATGAGCTCGAGAAGGGGCTGGATTGATCTGCATACCGACCAGGGTTGCGAGCGCCGACTAGGGCGCCACGACCTCGATCTCGAAGAGCCACGGCCAATATTTACCCGTTACAAAGATGCGTCCGGTCGCCGGATCGTGGGCGATGCCGTTGAGAACATTGGCCAGCGAGGCTTCAACGCGTGTCAGCAACCCGGTCAGGTCCAGCCAATCGGTCACGGCCCCTGTAGCGGGGTCGATACGGACGATCAGGTCGGTCAGCCAGACGTTGGCCCACACATGACCCCCGATCATCTCCAACTCGTTCAGATTCGCCAACCCACCCGTGCTCGTGGTCACCGCCACGGCTCCGGTCTCGACGAAGGTGTCCGGATCGCGGAAGCGAAGGGTCGATGTGCCGTCGCTCATGATGAAGCGCGCTGTATCGGTGGTCAGCCCCCAGCCTTGGGTTGAGTATGTGTATGTTCCCTGCGGCGCGAAGTCGTCCAACGCCCACACGAAGGCAGTCTGGTTGAGCCAGGTGAGCTGGACGATGTGATCCTGCCAGACCGCAATGCCCTCACCGAAATAATCGCTCCCCAATGCGACCTGCTGCAGCACCTGACCGGTCTCCAACTCTACCCGCCGCAGTGTGGACCCGCCGTAGCGGCCGGTGCCCTCATAGAGCGCGCCGTCGTGCCAGACGAGTCCTTGGGTGAAGGCGCCGGTATCGTGGGGGTGGCGTGCAACGACGCGGTAGGTCCAGGCCGGTTCGTCCACCTTGCCCAGGCGATAGTCCGCGTGCCAGGACTCCATGGCCGGGGATGTGATCAGAAGCGTACCGGTATGGGCGCCCACGGGCAGATCGTCGCGGTCGGCCGTGAGCCACAGGGTATCGGCCTGGGCCGCTGCGAGGGAACCCGATGTAGAGGACGGCGCGGCCCAGTCGGCGGTGAACTCGGCTTCCCAGGTCGCCACGCCGCCGCCGTTGTTGTACAGCAGCAGCGGCAGCCGGTCGACCGCTACACCGAAACGGGTCTCGGGTGCGATGACGATCAGGTGGGGGGCGGTGGTGTCCGCCACGGCCACGATAAGAGAGCCGGCCGTCTCGTCGCGCCCGTCATCGACGGTCACGGTCAGGGTGCAGGGGCCCGTGTATGAAGGCGCTTGCCAGTCGGCGACGGCGTCGTAGGAGCCGGAGGTGAAGTAGCCGGCCGAGGTTTGCCATCGATAGTCCAGGTCCGCGCCCTCGGGATCGGAGGCTTGCACGGTTAACGTCGTGGCGCCGTCGGGCGGGACGGTATCCGACAAGGCGGTGAGCTTTTGGATCACAGGCGCCCGGTTGGGTGGATCGACGTCGAAGATACAGCCGGACATGGCCGCCAGAAGGACGGTCAGGGCGAGCATATTCAAGCGTAGTCGGGAAACGGGCATGGGCTCCTCTTTGGGTGAGAGCCCATGTTAAGGCAGGGGGTCGGGACGGGCAATGGTCGAGGTTGCCCATCCCGAGATATCATCGGGCAAGGACCAGCTTGGTTGTCGTGATCCGATCATCGGCATAAAGACACGCGAAGTAGACGCCGGACGATGATCTGTGGCCGGCGTCGTCGCGACCGTCCCATTCCACGACATGACGCCCAGCGGAGAAGGGGCCGCGTTCGAGGATCCGCACCCTGTGACCGCGGGCGTCGTGCACGGAGAGTCGGATGGGGACCGGTCGGACCAGGGTGAAGGCTATTTCCGTCGATGGATTGAAGGGATTGGGGATGGCGGCATGTAGTAATGCGTTGGTTATCGCTGGTGGCGAGGCCGGTACATCGATCTTGCCGAGTATGATCTCATTCCAATCGCTTCGTATGAGCAGTTCGTAAGTCAGATTCTCATACCCGGCGTAGGCGTCGAAGTAGGTCATGTCCGCCAATTCGGCAAGGGGGACCTGTATTTCGCTGAAGTCCATTTCGGACTCTATTTGGCGCCGTAGTACGTAGTTCATGTCTGGTCTATGTAGGGACAGCATCCAGGACAGTTCGACGCCGGACTCGTTCCGCG
>DAOVZQ010000064.1 GCA_030635025.1 bacterium | reverse complement strand
GTCAGGTGGTCCTCGCCAGCGAGCCCACTCGCGGTCGTTGGCACGGGACCGCAGAGCACGGCCTGCGCTACACGACCGACATCGCATTGGAAGCCGCCCCATCCGATATGGAGCTGCCGCTGCTGCGCTTGACCGCTTCGGTTCCGCCCCTGCGCACCTTCCATCAGCAGACCGCCGTTCGCATTGTCCTCATCCGCCTGATCCTGTGGGGCTTGGCCTTGGCCTGCGCCGGTTGGTGGCTGGGTGGAGGATTCTGGCTGATCGCGGGCTTGTGGGCCGCGCGCGGAGGCTGGGCGATGGCCGACCTCTTCCAGCGCGTACAACCGGCGTTGGCGCGACCGTATCTCGAAACGGGGCCGGCCGATCCGGCCAGCCTGCTCGATCCCGCCTATTTCGGCAGCGGTTGGTGCGGTGGCCTGTACGCGACGACTCTCGATGCCATATTGACCGGTCTGCTCGTAGCCCTGACGTCGTATATGATCGGTCGTCGCTTCCGTGCCGCGCGTGTTCACGACGAGCGGTCGGTGGACATGTCGCGCCGATTGCAGCCCCTCGTTTTCGCGGTGTTGGCCGTCGTATTGTTCCTGGCCCAGGACCGGATCGTCCACGAGATCGTGGCCAATGCGAATCCGCGGTTAATCGGGCCGAAAATTCCCCTGCGATTCATCACGTTCTGGGGTCTGCACCTGGCCGTGCTGGCCAGCGGAATGGCCGTCACCGGCCTGCTTGTGGGATTGGCCTCGCGATTACGACGCGCGTCTGGGCGCGGTGTGATCACGGTGTTTTTGGCGACCGTGGCCCTTGCCATGCTCATGGGACACTGGTTGCCGTTCTGGTCGCGACTGGCCCTGCCGCCGCTCGTCCTGCTGCTCTGGTGGGGGACGGGTCTGCTGCCGGCCGGAGATACGACCATGCGTCGCCTGATCTGGTTGTTGCCCGTTCTGGTGGCGGCCTTCTGGAATTATCTGTCGTTCGGACACGCCTACCAGGACGGGACCCGATCGTGGCTGCTCCGTAAGTCGGCCGATATCGTGGCGCCCCAGAGCGACTGGGTACACTTTCTGATGGAGGACCTGCTGGGTGAACTGGCGGCCGCGGAAGCCGATCAGGAAACGACACCCGGCGCCCATGCCGTCGAGGCGGAGGAGCTCTGGCAGAACTGGTCGGCGTTCGCCCTTTGGCAGGAGGTCGGGATCGACGATCTCGGACTGCCCTGTCGTGTAGAAATTCTCGATGGTGACGGTGAGACATCGAGCCTGTTTGCTTCGGGTTTTTTCCGCGACTACGGATACGAAATCACCGATCGCAGCGAATGGGAGGTCGGCCGACCGATCACACCCCGTCCGGGGCACAGCCTGAACACGTACCTGCAGTCCGAGCGGCGCCGCTTCACCGACGGCGAGGAGCGGATTCTGCGCGGCGAGGTCGAACGGTTGGCCGGCAACGGCTGGGTGAGCCTGGAGCTGCCGGTGCAGTCGTTCCGAACCCGAACGTTGCTCGACCAGCTGGCCGGGGCACGTCTGGGCGGCGACACCCGGGGGTATGTGCCGCGGCTGGAAGTGGATCAACCCCTCTTGATGCTGCGCAGCGACGGACGCGGGTGGCGCGGCACCGGCGGCGCGGATCTGCCCGATCGGGAATCCGAGTCCGTGGTCGCGTCCCTGCGCGCGGGCGAACGCGAATGGGGTGTCGTGTCCGCAGGGGGCAAAGAGCATCTCTGCCTCTGGCGTGACGATACCGGATCCGCGAACGGCGACGACAAAGGGGGAGGCGGATTCCTGCTGGGTGTGAGGAACCCGACGTTGGGTGATCGGCTGCTCGATTTTTCGCGCCTGATTCTTTTGGATTTGCTGCTGCTGTTCATCCTGGGCGCCGGGGCTCTGGCTGTCCTCTCGCTGGCCAGGTGGAAACGGCCCTTCCTGCTCGGCTTCCAGGAGCGGTTCCTCGTCGTATCCCTTGTGCTCGGCCTGTTGCCGTTGCTGTTGGCCGGCACCTTCATCGATCGTTTGAGCCGGGAGTGGCTGGCCGACGCGTCCCGGTCCGATACGCGCGAAGGACTCGAGGCGGCCGGTGAACAGTTGCAGGGGCTCCTGTCCGAACAGGCTCGCGCCTTGGCCGGTAGCGACTATATCGCGGACCTGCTGTCCAGCCGACTCGCCGGTCAGCGGCCCCTCGGACCCTACTCGTCCCGCCAGGCGATGATCTTCGCCGCCGATGGCGATCTATTGCTCGATGAGACCCTGAGCGATCTGGATGCGGACGAGGCCGCTCTGTTGCTGGAGCAGGCCCGGGCGTCTTCGCTGGTACTCATGCGAGACGAGATGGGTGTGTATCTGGGGACATTGATCCCTGTCGATCTGAGCGATGTAGCGCCCGAAATCGAATCCGGTGACCTGGACGGCGGTCTCCACGGCCCGGTGACCCGCAATCGGCACGGTTTCTTCTTCTACCGCCAGCGGATCACCACCGACCTCGTCGTGGGATTGGGAGAGGTCGTGCAGGGCGAAGCGGTTTTCTACATGGGCGGCGAGGCGATTCTGGCCAGCCACCCCGAGCATATCTTCACGAGTCGTACTCCGTTGCTGCTGCAGACGGCTTCTTTGGATGATCTGAACGCCGCCCCCGGCGGCATACATCTGCGTCCCACGCCCGGTAATCCCCATGCCTGGACGGGCATGCTCACCCTGCCGACGGTGCTGAACAGTCCCGACACTCAGCGGTTGAGTGCATCGCTCGTTCCAGGCGTTCTGGCGGTGAGTTTCTCGGCCCGCGAACGCGATGTGACCGGTCAGCGGGAGCGGACGGTTTTGTTCCTGGCCGGATTGGCGACCCTGATCTTCCTGACCGCCACCCTGCTGGCCCTGGTCCTGACCTGGAAGATCTTCGATCCGGTGCGCGTGCTCGTGGACGCTACGCGTCGGTTGGCCGCCGGTGATTTCTCGGCGCCCCTGCCCGACAGCGGCAGCGACGAGGTGGGCACACTCAGCGCGACGTTCGGCGCCATGCGCGACGAGTTGAGCGACACACAGCAGGCCCTGGCCGAGCGAGAGCGGTTCCTGGCGCGTCTGCTCGAACGGGTGCCGGTGGGGGTCGCGGTCTTCGATGATGCGCAGAACGTCGTGACCGTCAATCCAGCCGCCCGCACCATGATCGACGACTACTTCGCCGACGCCGCCGGCGACACCGACGATCGGGCGCGCCTGTTGTTGGCCGGCTTTCGCCGTGAGGTCACGGGCGACGAGGGGGAGGCCGAACTGGTCGCGCTGGACGGGTTGCGAACCCTGCGAGGGCGCCTGGCGCCCCTGCGTCTGCCCGCCGATCGTGTCGATCGCATGCTGGTTTTCGAGGACGTCACCGAGTTCCTGGACAACAAGCGCCTGGCGCTGAATGCCCAACTCGCCCGGCAGGTCGCGCACGAGGTCAAGAACCCGCTGACGCCCATCCAGCTTTCGGTGCAGTTCCTTCGCCAGGCCTTCCATGACGGGGCCGAGAACATGGATGAGATCGTCGATTCCACGGTGAGCCAGGTCCTGGCCCAGGTCGAGTTGCTGCGATCCATCGCCACGGAGTTCAGCCTGCTCGGACGTCCCGAAGACCTGGATTGCGCCAGTCTGTCCTTCCCGGACCTGGTCGACGAAGTGCTGGATCGCTACCGCGTCGGAGAGCAGGTGGACGGTCTACCCGGTCTCAAGGTGGTTCACGAAACATGCACCGTACCGCCCGTGCTCGCCCATACCGAATCGCTGGCCAAGGTCGTGGCCAATCTCATGGAGAACAGTCTGCAGGCAGGGGGCGAGTCGCAGCCTCTGCAACTGGGTATCCGATGGGGCGTAGAACCCGAGTCGGTCACCCTGTTCTGGACGGACAACGGTCCGGGCCTGGCTCCGGAGGTGGCCGACCGGTTGTTCGATTTGTATTTTTCAACGAAGAGTCAGGGCACCGGACTGGGCCTGCCCATTTGCCGCAACCTGCTGTCCCGCATGAACGGCGACATAACGCTGAGCAACCGCGAGGACGGATCCGGCGCCCTGGTCGAGATCACCTTGCCGCGAGCCGACATCTGACGGGGGACACGACCGAATCGTGAAACGTATCGTGTACATGCTCATTGCCGTCGTATTGTCGGCGCCGATTCTGTCGGCGCCGGTCACGGCCTCATCCGGGGATGTGACCATCGCCCGCCTGCGTTATGGCGGTGGCGGAGACTGGTATTGCGATCCGGGCTCGCTGGCCAACTGGCTGGTCGCCTTTAATCAGCGCACGGGCATACCCGTGGCGTCGGCGCCCGCGGTCGTAAGCCTGGACAGCGAGGACTTGTACCGCTACCCCATGCTCTATCTGTCGGGACACGGACGCATCGCCCTGGACGAGGGGGAGGTTCGCGAGTTGCGCCGGTACCTGGAGTCGGGCGGTTTTCTGTATGCGGACGACAACTACGGGTTGGATACGTCATTCAGGGAACTCATGGCGCAGGTTTTTCCGGACGAGATCCTGACGCCGATCGGATCGGAACATCCGATCTACCATTGTTTTTACGACCTGCCCGGCCTGCCCAAGATCCACGCGCACGATGGGGATCCGGCCCAGGGTTTCGGCATAGCCCGCGACGGTCGGCTGCTCGTTTACTACAGCTGGTCCAGCGATATCGGAGACGGACTCGAATCGCCCGAAGTGCACGGCGATCCGCCCGCCGTCCGCGAGGCGGCCGCACGCATGGCGACCAACATCCTGATCTACGCATTGACCCGTCCCTGAGAGGTTGACTTGTCCGCACCCGAACACGGCCGCAGATTCAAGACGGCGCTGAAACGGCACCTCGCCGCCGTGCGCCGCCGTGTGTTCGGCCAGGGTGTCCTGTTGGCGACGATCGGCACCGTTACACTGACGGCCCTGATCTCCCTGATGATCGGCTGGTCCGGTGTTGTGCCCGTATGGGCCAAGTCCGTGAGCAGCGCTCTCGTGCTCGGCGTTGTGGGCTGGCTGGTTTGGGAGGTGCTGCTGCGTCCCTTGCGGCGCATTGGCCGTTTGCGGCGATTTACCGGGAGGCTGGACACCCTTGGGGGGCATCGCAACGTGCTGGTGGCCGCAGAGGAAGCCTTGCGGCGGCCGGAGCGTTGGCGGGGTCCTGAAATCCTCGCCGGTTGTGTAGACCGTCTGTTCACCGATGCGATCGCACGTGTGGAGCACCTGCATGCGGCCGATACGCTCGGTCTGCCCCGATGGCGGCCGGTCGTTATCATCGCTTTGATCCTGTCGGTACTAGTCGGAACCGGCTACCGGCTTACCGATACCGAGATCAAACGCGGAGGGATGCGACTGCTGACGCCTCTGCACGTGGAGGGGCGTCCGCCCGCCGCCGGACTGCACCTGGAAACCGTACCCGGCGAAGCCGTAGCGGGCACCGAGACGCGGGTCAGCGCCATGGATCTCGGGACGCCTGCGGGGCCTGTGATCTGCGAAGTCAGATCGGGCCGTGGCGCCTGGCGGAGTGTGGATGCGGAGCTGGAACCCACCTGGAGACTCCGGCCCTTCAGTCGCTACACCGCCGTGCTGCGGGATCTCGATTCGGATCTGCAGGTCCGTTTTTCGCGCGACGGCATGTACACAGCCGTCGGTGAAGTGCACGTCCTGCATCCACCGTTGCTCACCGGTCTTACCGTAGAGATCAGACCGCCCGCCTATACCGGTCTGCCGCCCCAGACGTTGTCGCCGGCCCCGGCGTCATTGGAGGTCCTGGCCAGGAGCCGTCTCTACTGGCGCGGGCGCGCCAACCAGGAAGTGGCACACGCCGAGTTCGTCGGCACGCGCGGCGATACGGTGAGCTGGGAGGCGGCCGGGGACTCCATTCGTACCGACATGATCGTGACCGCGCCGATGGCCTGGCGTCTTAGGCTGGCGGACGGACGAGGGCTCACGTCGGCGCCGCAGGTCCTGTACGACGTGTCCGTGCGTGATGATGAGGCGCCGCGGGTCACGTTGCGGCGAGACCGCCACGACGGCCTGATGCCGGGTGATGGCCGGTTGGATTTGACGACCTCGGCAGAAGACGATTTCGGCGTGGCCGGGCTGGACCTGCTGCTGCGCCGCGAAATCGCGGATCAGGCGACGGTGGATACGACCTGGATTCGAGTTCCTCTTGTACCCGCGCTCCCACGGTCCGGCGATCGTATGGAAACGACATTGGGATCAGTGGCTCTCGAATTGAACGGACCGGCCGTCACGGCTGTCACAACCCGTCTGGACCTGGACCTGACCCTGGATGCGTCGGCCCTGGAGCTGCTGCCCGGCGATGTCCTGGCCCTGGCTGTGGAGGCCCGCGACAATCGCCGCCCCGGACCGGCGGCGCGTGGGCGGTCCCGGGTCTTGAGGCTGTTCCTGCCTTCGGCGTCGGATCTGCTGGCTTCCCAGGTGGAGACCGAGGCCGAGCGGCTTTCGGATCTGGACGATCTGCGCCGGCGCAGCAGTACGGTGGCCGAGGAGCTGAAGCGCATCGAGCGCGAGCTGAAAAAGAACCCCGATCCTGATTTCGCCCGTCGCCAGGAAATCGACGAGACCCTGTCCCGTCAGCAGGCCATGCAGGAAGAGCTGGAAAAACTTACCGGCGATCTGCGTCGCGATCTGGACGAGACCGCGGCGCGCAATCTCACCTCCTCGGAATTGGTCGAGCGCATGGAGCGTGTGGCCGAGCTGATGGACGAGATGAACAACGAGGCCCTCGATCGTCTGCGCGACCAGCTGAAGCAGGCCATGGCCGAGTTGAGCGAGCAGGACATCCGCGATGCCATGGCCGACGTGGCCAAGCGTCAGCAGGAGTTCCTGGATAAGCTTGAGCGAACCATCGCCCTGCTCGAGGAACTCAAGCGCGAGCAGGAGCTTTCGGGTATGGCCGCCGTGCTGGAGGAGATGATGCGGCGCCAGGAGGAGTTGATCGACCAGAAGGCGCAGTCCGGGGAGGACGCCGCCAAGAAGCAGGATGAGCTGGCCGCCGAGTTGGAAGAATTGCGCGAGCGGATGGAGGAGGCCCTGGCTGATCTTGAAAAGTCCAGCGAGCAGTCGCCGTCCCCGTCGGACGAGGCCATGCGCCAGGCGCTCGAAGACGCTCTCGAAAAGCTGAAATCCGGCGAGCCCCAGGATGCCATGAAGCAGGCCGGGCAGGAAATGCTGGAGTCGGACTCGCAAAGCGAATCGATGGATGCCGCCCACGAAGCCATGCGCCAGCTGGCGTCGCTTTACCACGTCCTGCTCAAGGGCCAACAGGGCATGCAGATGGCCATGCAGAACTACGCCTCCGATTCCATGCGACGCCTGGCGCACGATCTGCTGGAGATCTCTCGTCGCCAGGAGGACCTGGCCGGAAGGGTGCCGGCCAATCTGCGCGATGTCCGCGCACCGGAGCTGCCTCGTCTCGAACAGCAGTTGTTGCGCGCCATGGTGGGCCTGCGTGAGGGTCTGGAAGAGGCGCTGGGCGCCTCGGGACAGTTGCCTTTCCGTCTCCTGGATAGCCTGGACGGGGTCTCCGACGTCCTGCAGCAGACCGTCACTCAGCTCGAAGCCGGCTACGGCCGGCAGGCCATGGAAACGTCCCGAGCGGCTCTCGGCGACATCAATCGACTGGTGATCCAGTTGTTGACCAGCTCCCAGATGAGCGGACAGGGCGGCAGCTGCAACAATCCCATGCCCGCGCTCGGCCAGAAGCTCGGTGATATGGCACGCGAGCAGGCCGGCTTGAACGGGATCACCGAGGAGATGAAGCAACAACTGGCACAACTGCAGCGCGAGGGCCAGGAAGCTCGCTCGGGCATGGAGCGTCTCCAGAACAATCAGCAGGGACTGGCCCGACAGATGCGTGAGGCGGCCGAACTGGAACGCGAACAGCCCCAGGGAGACCGCCTGCTCGGGGATCTCGATCAACTGGCTCGGGACATGGAGCGCGTGGCGGACGATCTCGGCCGGGGGATGGTCGACGAGGACGTGTTGCGACGGCAGGAGCGAATACTGAGCCGCATGCTGGACGCCCACAATTCAGTGCGCCGACGGGATTATGCCCGTCGACGGGAAAGCCGGACCGGGGAGGATCTCTTCACGCGACAGATGGGCGAAACGGACGACGGACAAGCCGAAGAGCCGTCGTCCCGGTGGCGTCTCGAACAGGAGCAGATCGAGCGGGTGCCGCCCGAATATCGAGACCTGGTTCGTCGCTACTTCAAGGCCCTGCGCGCGATCGATGAAACGGGCGCCGCCCCGACCTTGCCGGGGGGCGGATCATGATCCGTCGGCACATACGCAGGCTCGTCTGGCTGACGCTGTTGCTGGTCACTATCGTCGGCACGGCCACCGCTCAGCGTGAACAACTCCGGGCGCCGGGTCGACAGGTCAACCCGGCCGCGCCTTGGCGGTCACGCCTGCTGGAGGCGGACCGGCTGTTGCGGATCGGCAGCTACAGCCGCGCGGCCGGTATCCTGGATGAAGCGGAATCGCTCGGCGCACCCGCGGCTCAGGTACGTCGCTACCGGATCGAATTGTTCTCGGTGACGGGGGATCATGAAACCGTCGTCGAGATTTGCCGCGAGGGGTTGAGCGAGAAATCCAGGCAGCCGCGCCTGTTGCGCGCCCTGGCCGCGTCGTTCATGGCCCTGGATCGTGTGCCAGAGGCGCGCGACGCCTTGAACGCTCTCTTCGCCGCCAGCCCCAACAGGGTCAGCAGCATTGCCGACGCCATGCTCTTGTGGCGTGCGGCCGGCCATCCCGGGGAGGGCCTGGCCTTGTGCGATTCCCTGCGTGCGGCGCGCACCGACGATCGCATCTTCATGAGGCAGAGGGCCGCCTGTCTTCTGGATATGGAGCGGGTCGAGGAGGGCATCGATGAGATCGCCCGCGAGCTGACCCTGAATCCGTTGAACATGCCCATGGTCCGTGAGGAACTCTGGGATCTGTTGACGACTCCTTCGGATATGGAGCGCGCCATCGTCGCACTGGAAGCGCGGGAAGACGAGGATACCGACGTACTCCGTCTGCTGCGCGCCGACCTGCTCATGCTTATGGGGCGGGCCGATCAAGCGCTCAAGGCCGTTGAGCCCCTGTATGTCGATCGACGGGGCGTGGACGCGTTGTTGCGGTACGCCACGAATCTGGCCCGCGAATTAACGGTTCGCGATGACCCCGTGCTTCAGAAGGCGGCGACTCACTGGTTGATAGAGATCTTCACGGACCTAGTCGAAGGGGAACGGGTTCCCCGCAACCAGCGGGCGCGGGTGGCGGATCTGCTGGCGGGCGTGTGTGAGAACGCGCTGGGGTTGGGTTACCTGGACGAGGATT
>DAOVZQ010000386.1 GCA_030635025.1 bacterium | reverse complement strand
TCAGCACGGGCAACTCAGGAGCACGACGGCCCGGATTGATCCTCTGGACTGTCGTCGATGTTTCTGAGCACCCGATCGATGATTGCATCCGCCGCCGCGGCTTCCGCGGCGACAACGTGGGTGGCGCCGGCTTCCTCCATGCGCTTTACATCAGCGTCGTAGGCGGTACGCACGGTGATCCGAAGATTCGGCGCCGCCAGACGTGCCGCCCTTGTCGCCCGGGCCGTTGCGTCGGGATCGTTGATGGCGATCACGAGCTCGCGGGCTTCGGCGGTTCCGAGATGTTCGAGGACTTCGGCGCTCGTCACGTCTCCGAAGCAGGCCGGCTCTCCCCGCTGAGCCGCATCCCGAACATTTTCGGTATTGATGTCGACGATAATGTAGCGAGTGCCGTTGCTTGTGAGTGAGCGAGCCAGGTTCCGTCCGGTCAAGCCGTACCCGGCGATGATCACGTGGTCACGCAAAGGCTCCGCGTCGTGCATTTCCTCTGTCGTGCGAACCTGAAGAAGACGGGTCAGGGGGCTGAGTTTTCCCAACCCACCAGCGAGGCGGGGACCCATGGCGAGTCCGAAGGGTGTGGCCAGCATAGAAAGAATGATCGCCACGGTGAGATTGCTCCTCAGGGGCTCCTCCAGCAGGCCCGTGCCGCTCGCGGCCAGCAGGAGGACGAAAGAAAATTCTCCGACCTGGGACAAAGACGCGGCGGTCATGACGCCCACTCGCGATGGTAGCCTCATGCTGGACGCAGTAAGGAAGATGATGATGAATTTTCCGAACACGATGGCGGCGAAGAGCCCGAGGATGGGGAGTGGGTTGTCGATGACGTTCCTGAGATCGAGCAACATGCCGACCGAAACGAAGAACACGCTGGCGAGAACATCACGCAACGGGACAAGATCGGAGATCGCCTGCTCACGATACCGGCTGCCCGAGACGACCAGGCCCGCGAGAAATGCACCGAGGGCGAGTGACACACCCACGCTTGAAACCACCCAGGCCGTGCCCAGGCAGATCAGAAAAACGGACAGGACGAAAAGGTCACGCTTTCGCGTGCGTGCGATCTCTTCGAGAAAGCGCGGCACAAGCAGTCGCGAGGCCACCAACACGCCGGTGATCACCGCCGCGGCTTTCAATAATGGGATCAGCACGCTCGCGCCGGCGCTGGTCGTGTCGCCGAGGACCGGGATGATCAGGACCATGGGGACGACACAGAGGTCCTGGAAGATCAGGATGCCCAGCGCCAATCGACCGTGGGGTGTTTCGAGCTCTCCCCGGGTTGAGAGGCCCTTGAGGACGATGGCGGTACTCGATACCGCGATGATGAAACCAAGCAACAGCCCCGACCGGATATCCCTGCCGAACAATAAGCTGAGTCCCGTTACGACCAGGATGGTCGCGCCCACTTGGAGGGCGCCTCCCGCGGCGATCGGCCGCCAGAGCCGACGAACCCGGCTCAGGGACAGCTCGAGTCCGATGCCGAAGAGGAGCAACACGACGCCGAGCTCGGCGAGAATTTCGACCTGGTGGAGGTCCCGAACAAACCCCAGCGCGTTGGGTCCGATCGCCATGCCGGCGACGATGAACCCCGCGATGGACGGTACGCGCAGGTGGCGCAGAAACGCGACCACGACGACGGCCGCCGCAAGAATGACGACCAGGTCCAAGAGGAAGACCATCTCAGTCATCGTCTAGTCTCCTTGTCTGTATATTCGGTCAATCGATAAGGCCGTGTCCGATCCGAATGTAGCATCTCCATCGATAACGTGTCTGCATCTTCACGCGGTGCGAATCGAAACCCAAAATGCTATCTTGTTGGCTGAATCTGATCTCAAATGAACCCCGGGAGCACATTTTATGAATCTCGTGACCGCCCGAGACATCGGAAAAACCTACCAGACCGGAGAGGTCGAAGTCCAAGCCCTCAAGGGCCTGAACTTCGAGATCGAATCCGCCGGTTTCGTTTCGTTCGTGGGACCTTCGGGGAGTGGGAAAACCACACTGCTCAACCTGATCGGTTGTCTCGACAGTCCCTCCGGCGGGTCGCTGTCCGTTGTCGGGACGGACGTATCCACGCTCGGCCGCACCGCTGGCGCGGCTTTCAGGGGCCGGAACATCGGTTTCGTTTTTCAGGACTTCAACCTGATTCCCGTGCTCAATGTTTTCGAGAACGTGGAGTATCCGTTGCTAATGGCGTCCAGCATGGGCCAGTCGGAGCGAAAAGAACGGGTGGAGAGCCTTCTCGACATGGTGGGCATGGCCGATCAGGCTCGGAAGTATCCCGGCCAGGTTTCGGGCGGCCAGAAACAGCGGGTGGCCATCGCCCGGGCCCTGGTGGCCGACCCCAAACTCGTTTTGGCGGACGAACCCACGGCCAATCTGGATCACGACACGGCCTACATGGTGATCGACCTGATGAAGTCCATGAAGGAGAAGAAGAAGACCACCTTCATCTTTTCGACCCACGACCCCAAGATCGTGGGCGAAGCCGAAATCGTCTACACCCTCGAGGACGGCGCCCTGGTAAACCGCGAAGACAGGAGGTCGAACAATGGGTAACCTCTTCAAGATCGCCCTGCGCAACCTGCTTCGTTACAAGAGGCGGACCCTGCTGACCTCCACGCTTATTACAATCGGGGTCATGGCCGTCTTACTGTTCGTCGCGATCTCGGGAGCCTTCAAGGGCATGATGATCGGACAGATCACCGACTCAATGCTGGGACACCTTCAGGTTCACAAGCGCGGCTATGTGGCGTCGATCGACAACCTTCCCCTGCACCTGAATTTGACGGCGAAGGACATGCAGGTCATCGAGACGGAACTAGACGCCATGGACGACGTCGAAGCCTATTCCCCGCGCATCAAGTTCGGCGGCATGTTCAGCAACTTCGAGGAAACGACCAACGTGCGCCTGAACGGTGTCGATCCCGCTCGGGAACTGGCGACCGCGCCGTTGTTGGCCAAGCGGTTGCTCCAGGGCGAGGAGACGGCGGTGATGATCGCATCGGGGGAGATCCTGGTGCCGGAGCTCCTGGCCAAGGGCATGAAGGTCAAGCTCGGCGACACCGTCGTGGTCGTGGCGACCAATCGGGATGGATCGGTCAACGCCAAGACCTTTACGGTGAGCGGAATCCTGGAAGGCATTTCCGGACCCGGCGGACGTGACGGTTATATCCACATCGACGACGCCAAGGAAATCCTGCGCATCAGCGGCAACGAGGCTAACGAGTACGCCGTCAGGCTTAAGAATCCAGGAAAACTGGAGGATGTTCGATCCGGGCTCTTGGAGACCCTGGGCACCCATCTGAACAAGCAGGACATGCCCAAATACGAGGTCCACACCTGGGAAAAACTCTCGCCGTTCTACAACATCGCCCGCATGATCGATCTGATGACGTTCTTCATCAGGATCATGCTCATTTCCATCGTCCTGGTCAGCGTGATGAACGTCATGATCATGGCCGTCTTCGAGCGGATCAAGGAGATCGGGACCATCGCCGCCATCGGGACGCCGCCAGG
>DAOVZQ010000106.1 GCA_030635025.1 bacterium | reverse complement strand
CTGCCGGTCGCCCGCGTCACCGACCGCACCGACGGCAAGCTCGCCCACCTGGATGGACTGAACCTCAGTCGCGCCTGGATGCTGACCCGTATTACGAATGCGCTGCCCGCGGCCGACCCGCGCCGATCGAATGTCATGAGCGCGCAGCGGACCCACTCCGACGCCGGTCTCTCGGCCGTCACCGGCGACCACTACGCCGGCGGTCACTGGCTGGGCACCTATGCGATTTATCTGCTGACGTCGTTCTGAACCAGGGGGGCGTTGAGCAGGTAGTCGTTGATGACGGGCTCGAACCGCTCGAAGAGGGCGTCGTCCTTCAGGATATGACGCACGTCGTCGGGGGTGAGCGGGCGACGGGCGCTGCGCGGCGTGGTTTCAAGGATATCGAGTAGGTGTATGTAGAGCCGCCGGTCGTCGGCCGCAGCCGATAACTCCAGATAGCTGGTTCCGAAACTGAACACGCCGTCCTCGGCCACATCCAGCCAGGCAATGATCTCGCGCATGGTTCCGTAATGGCGACTGCGGATCAACCCCTCCGGTTCCACCCAATGGGGATCGTGCAGAAAGTTGACCGTGACCTCGGGGATGTCGTTGCCGAAGTCCGCCGTCAGCACCTCGTTCTCCGTGTCGAGTTGCAGAGAAAGCAGGATGTGCCCCAGGTAGGGCTCCAGGGCATCCGCGAAGGCGCGCATGCCGTCCTTCTTGTTGCGCGATGCTTTATAGGCGGTCTCGGCTTCTTCGAGAATGGCCTTGATGGTGCGGATGCGATCGGCCTGGTGAGGCATCAGGCCCCCGGCCGTATCGTCCTTGCGCAACGGTTCCAGCGGGAAGCCGTTCAGGCGCAGAGTGTCGCTGCCGACACCGGTAAAGGTCCAGGGGGGCGGCACGCGAATCCCGTAGGCCACAAGCAGAGACGCGCTCTCGCAGGTGACCGTCCCGTCGTCGTTGATGGGATAGGGAAAGAACTCGCCCTGATAGACGCGCCAATAGATGAACATGGCCGTCGCCAGTACAAGTTGCACGACGGCGACCAGGAGCAGGACGCGTTTCAGACTGAACGGCTCCGTCTGGAAGCTGGATCGAATGTTCATGACCCCACTATCGTCACACAACTGGTGTTGCTTGAGCAAGATCGACGGTTATTTCAGGCGGGTGATTCTCAGGGGCTCAATAGGCCCCGCTCCGGTCAGGGTCGCGAAATAGACGCCGGCCGGCGCTTCACGGCCCATTGTGTCCCGGCCGTCCCAGTCGACGGCGACGTGTCCCGCGGAGCGCTTGGCCGGGGGCAATGTGCGCATTAGGCGGCCGCGCGTGTCGTAAATCGTGAATCTGGACGACTCGTCGAAGATCTTGAGGGCGCCGAGCTCTGTGGTGGCCGTGAGTTCGACCGAACCGGCGAAGGGGTTGGGCGCGGCGCCGAGACGTATGGGGGTGGGCACCGCAGAGACTCCCGTACTTGTCGGCAGAGTACAGAGAAACGCTTCAACGAGAGCCTCGTGTCCGACCAGCGAAGCCGCGTTGTGACTCCCGTTGGGATAAACGAAGTAGGCGTAGGACGGGTCGCCCGCTCCGAAACCCGTCATTCGCGCGTCGACCTGTTCGCTTTGAACCAGGGGCACGTCCGTATCCTTGGCTCCGTGATGCACCTGCAGCCAGAGTCCGTCGGTCATGTGAGGGACCACCGACCAGGTCAGCAACACGTGCCGGGCCTCGGCCAGGGTCATCTCGCCGTTCACGTAGGGACCGGCAATGGATTCGGCGACCAGCTCGCCGAGACGATCACCCGTAGCGCCGGTGTTCAACATTTCCTCCGCACCGGTCTGCACGTGCGCCAGACTGAAGTCGGCCGGGCCGTAGCGCACGGCCGTACGTTTCACCCGAGGGTCACGCATGGCCAGATGGTAGGCGACATTGCCGCCGCGGCTGCCGCCCAACGCCACCACACGCGAGGCGTCGGCGGTGGGCACGTTTTCCAGCACGGCGGTCAACAGGGCCATGGTGTCGTCGCAGTCGCGATCGAAGGGGCTGGGCACGCCGTCGCTCCAGCGAGTGGGCAGGATGCCGTAGCCGTTGAGCATCTCGCCGCGGTAGACGGGCGCGACGATCAGGAAGCTGTCGGCCAGGCAGGTGGTCGGGAAGTCCGCGTCGAAATCGAGCACCCAGTTCAGGTCCAGGCCGCTGAAACCGCCGTGCAGAAGCACCAGGACGGGGAACTTGCCGCCGGCCTCGTGGTCGCGCGGATAACGGATGACTCCGTAGTGGGTCAGGCCGTCGATCTCATGGCGGATCTCCTGCAGCGAAAATCCGGCGCCGGCGCCGCTGCGCTCGACGGCGTACTGGCTCGGTGTAACGTCCCGGGACGACCAGTCCGCGGCGACCGCATCGAGTTCGATCGGGGTCGGCTGCGCGAACAGGGCGCTCAGATCGATTTGGGCGGCGACGGGCGCGGGCCCCATCGTCAACATGTACGCAACCGTGGCGGCGACCGCGGGTGCGATCAGTCGTCGCATGGATTCATCTCCTCAAACGGACCGGGGGGTTCGACAAGAGTAATGTGTGGCGTTAATGATATTAATTTGCAGGATGAACCGCCAGATAACTCCCGATAGCGATTCGAAGCGACCGGACGAAGCATTTCTTCGCAAAATCGCTTATGATTGACGCCGGTAGCCGACTTGAGATCGATCCTTCACGGAAGCGACACGCCCTTGCCCTTGCGCGACACACGCTCAGCATCACCCGGCATGATCCGCTGGCTCAAGGAAAACTCCGCCTTCTTCACCCGTCCGGCCCGGATCTTTACGGACATGCAGGCCATAGCTGTACGTGCGGACATGCTGGCCGGACTGACCGTTGCGGTGATCTTGCTGCCGCAGGCCATCGCCTACGCCATGATCGCCGACCTGCCGCCGCAGATGGGGCTCTATGCGGCCATCGTCGCCTCGGTCGTCGGCGCCTTGTGGGGGTCTTCACGACACCTGCATACCGGCCCCACCAACGCCATCTCCCTGCTGGCCCTGGCCACGCTCCTGAATGTGGCCGAGCCTGGATCTTCAGAATTCCTCGTGGCCGCCGGATACCTGGCGTTGATGGTCGGCGTGGTGCAGATCGTCGCCGGATTGGCGCGCATGGGTGTGCTGGTGAACTTCGTATCCGACTCCGTGGTTGTGGGATTCACGACCGGCGCCGGCATACTGATCAGCGTCAACCAGATGCGGCATTTGTTGCGACTGGACGTGGAAAGCTCTCCGGAATTCTATCTGACCGCCCGCAGTATCGTGACGCGCCTAGGCGAGGCCCACTGGCCGAGCCTGCTGCTGGGCGTCAGCACGTTGGTACTGATCATCGGGCTGAAGCGGTTGCGCCCAAAGTGGCCATCGGCTCTGTTGGGCATGGTTGCTGCGGCCGTTGGTGTCTGGGCGCTGGGACTGGATGAACGGGGAGTGCGGGTGCTCGGTGAGTTGCCGCGTAACCTGCCGCCTTTGGCCGACCTGCCCCTGCTCAACGCTGATCTGATTTTCCGGCTTGCGCCTGGCGCCATGGCCATAGCTGCCATCGGGCTGGTCGAAGCCATGTCCATCGCGCGGGCGGTGTCGAGTCAGAGCGGCCAACGCCTCGACAGCAATCAGGAATTCGTAGGACAGGGACTGGCCAATGTGATCTCGGGTCTGTTCTCGGGATACGCGGTCTCAGGGTCGTTCACGCGTTCGGCAGTCAATCACACCGCGGGGGCGCGAACACCGCTGGCTGGGGTTTTCTCAGGTGCCTGGGTTCTGGTCTTCATGATGCTGTTGGCACCTTTGGCCATATACCTGCCCCACACGGCTCTCGCGGCGGTATTGCTGGTTACCGCCTACAGCATGGTCGACTGGCGGGAAATCCGGCGCATCGCCCGGATCTCTCCCGGTGATTCGATCATCATGTTCTCGACCATGGGCTCCACGCTGATCTTCCCGCTGGAGTTCGCGGTGCTGTCGGGCATGTTCATTTCCTTCGCCCGCTTCCTGGTCACCACCTCCGCGCCGCGCGTGCACGCCATGGTGCCCGACTCCGGATTCTCGCGTCTGATACCCGCGCGCACACAGCCCCTCTGTCCGCAGTTGGCGATCGTGGAAGTGGAAGGACCGCTGTACTTCGGCGCCGTCAATCACGTGGAGGACTCGCTGGAAGACATGCGCCGTCGTCGGCCGGGACAGATTTTCCTGCTTCTCCGCCTGAACCACGTGGACCACATCGACGTGAGCGGCATCCACATGCTCGAGAGCGTGGTTCGACGGTATCGCAGCCGGGGCGGCGACGTCTTCATCGACGGCGCGCGACCGCGGGTGCTTTATATGATGCACCAGAGCGGCTTCATTCAGACTTTGGGGCGGGACAACCTGGGACGGGGCGGCAACGTCATCGGACGGCTCTTCCATCACGTGCTGCATCCGGGTATCTGCATCTACGAATGTGAGCAGCGGGTTTTCGCCGAATGCCAGGCGCTGCCCAAGCACGAAGAGAGCGCCGACCACGAGATGATCGGCGGCTTCGCCCACGGTCCGGTGCCGGAGATCCTGCCCAGCGAGGTCAAGGCGGCTCTCGACGAGGATCCCGATTCGGTGGTGCTGGTGGACGTGAGTGAAGTGAAGGAGTTTGTGCGCTGGCATATCAGCGAGGCCGCCAATCTGCCTTTGCCGAGATTCAGCCTCGGCGACCCCGGTCTCGAGCGCGACCGCAAGCTGGTTCTGGTCAGCCGTATCGGGCGGCGTAGCGAACTGGCGTTACGGATGCTGCTGGGGCGCGGGTACACCAACGCCGTCAACATGAGGGGCGGCATGCTCGCCTGGGAGGCTGCGGGGTATCCGATAGCGGTGGAGTGATTCGGCGGCCGTCGTCTCTATCTGATCCTGAATAGACGTCCTTAGTTTTTCTCGGGAAATTTCCCGTCCAGCGCATTCCGCAGGATACCCGTCACTTCGTCGCTGAAATCCTTGCCCGTCATCCACTCCAGATAATCCGGAAACTGCTGCGCGATGTCGGCCAACAGGCGGCCGCGGTGTTTGCCGAAGGTGAAGAGGGCTTGTCCGGTATCGCTCCACTCGAACTTGCGGCCGCGGTCCACCCAACGGCCCTCGTTGGGATTGCTGACCTTATGCAGATCGTCCACGTCGCCGCTGAGTTCGTCGTAGCGACCGACCATGGCGTCGAGAACATCGAGGGTGGCCTGCACGTCGGCCAGGGCGGCGTGGGCCTCGGTCAGATCCTTGCCGCAGTACTTGCGATAGGCGGCCACCAGGGTGCGGGGCTCCATGGTGAAGAAGATCCGCATGGCGTCCAGGTGGCGGCGCCCTTCCAGCGAGAAATCGACGCCGACACGGTTCAGTTCGTTCGTCAGCAGCGGCGCGTCGAAATTGACCGAGTTGTAGCCGGCCAGATCCGCACCGTCGAACAGACCGATGACTTCCGCGGCCACGGCGGCCAGGACGGGCGCATCGCTCACGTCGGCATCATGGATACCGTGAACGGCCGAGGCACCGGGCGGGATGGGCATCTCTGGGTTGATCAGCGTGCGGTATTCGCGGCGCGAGCCGTCGGGCTCCACGCGCACCAGGCCGATTTCAACGATACGGTCGCGGTCGACGCTCGTGCCGGTGGTTTCCAGGTCGAAACAGACCAGGGGGCGCTCCAGATTCAGGTTTTCCATGACTCATTCCTCTTCAAGGCCGGGATCGGACGTGCCGAATAATAACCTCAGGAACCTTGCATATGATAGGCTGTATGTCCTACTTTGTATTCTCGGTTTCGATATCCATCTTTCGGAGGACAGCACGAACCGTGACCCGTGTATTGAGAAACAGGTTCAGTGATCGTCGGGCGACGCGCAAGCGGGCCGCCCTGACCCTGCTGACCTATGTTCTCTGCGGACTGTCCCTGACTGCCCATATCGCCCTGGCCGACCATCATTGCGAAGATCACTGCAGCGACGCACCCTTCTCTCGGGCCGCCCCGACGACCCTGACGTCCGGCGGACACTGTTCTTTCGACCACCACGTGGTCGAGGAGCATCACGAAGAGGCCGTTAATCCCGACGAGGCGTTCAAGTTCATTTCGCCGGCGATGATGCCGTCCGGGTTCGCGCCCGATCTCGTCGACCTGTACGCCGCAAAAGCCATGTCGCCCGACACGGCCTCCCCTTGGACCGCACACGGACCGCCGAAGCCGGCCCGCGCCCCGCCCGTCTCCCTCTCCATCTGAGAGCTTCGTCTGCGTCGGCCGATGGCCGCGCGACGAGGATGATCGCCGTCACACCGCAATTGAACGACGAACATCGGAGGAATCATGCGCGTATCGCGTATCGCACCCTGGATTGTGTCTGCCTTGTTGGTGGTCACGTATTCTTTGACCGGATGCCGCAACAGCGACGATCCGGAGCCGGAGCACGATCACGAGGCCGGCATCGTGCAGGAGACGGCCTGGTCGTCCACTCACGAGATATTCATGGAGCATGCCCCCTACGTGGCGGGGGCGGAAGCGGAACTGCTCACTCACGTCACCGAACTGGACGGTGGGCGGCCCGTAGCTGATGGTCCTCTTGTCTGCCGCTGGACGCACGCCAAGGGACAAGTCGTCGAATTCGAGACGCCCGCGCCCGTACGGCCCGGGCTCTACGTCACCCCGACGATACTTCCCGAACCGGGGCTGTGGACGCCTACGATTATGGCGCCCGGCGCAACCGAGGCTACGACACTGCCCCAGGTGCGCGTCTACGGCAATGTCCATGCCGCCGAGCACGCCGTCGTCGAGCCGGCCGCCGACGCGGTGGTCATGCTCAAGGAGCAGCAGTGGCGGTTCGGCGTGATGACAGAACAGGTCCTGTTCGGCCCCTTCGTCCCCACAGTTGAGATCGCTGCCTCCGCCGAAGCCCCGACCGACCGGCGGACGGTGGTCTCGACCCCCGTGGCCGGACGACTCGCACCCGATGGTGGACGGCCCGTGGCCGCACCGGGTACGCGCGTTGTCGCGGGAGATATCCTGGGTGTGATTCACGGGTCCGTCGCCGGCGACGGCGGCGATCTGGCGGCAGCCCAGGTCGACCGGGTCCGCGCCGAGGCGACCTTCACCCTGGCCGAAGCCGAAGTCGAGCGTGCCCGTGCACTCTATGCATCCGAAGCGGCCCCCGCACGGCGCGTGCGCGAGGCCGAAGCGGCCTTGACCGAGGCCCGCGCAAACCTCGAGGCGGCACGCCGCCTATCCGGGGCCAATAACGGCGGTCCGGCGCCCGAGCTTCCCCTGTTCGCGCCCCGCGACGGCGTGGTTGTCGAAGTGATGGCCGCCGTGGGCGAGTACGTGGCCGCGGGTGAGCCGGTCTTCACCGTACTCGACCCCTCCGTGCTTTGGGTTCGAGGCTGGATTCCCGAGAGCGCCCTTACGGATCTGCCGTCCCGTCCCGCCGCGCTGTTACAGACGCCCGGCGATGACGATACACCGCGCATCCTGGCTTCCGACGACCTGGTCTACTTGTCGCCGGAGCTGGACCCGCAGACCCGCACCGCTCCCATCGTCTACAGAATCGACAACTCCGACGGACGCCTGCGCGTGGGCCAGTCCCTCGCCTTGCGACTTCGTCGGGATCGGACCGAACGCGCCCTGACCCTGCCGACCGAAGCCCTGATCGACGAACAGGGCCGGCCGGTGGTCTTCGTGCAGACCGGCGGAGAAGTCTTCGAGAAGCGTCCGGTGATCCTGGGCGCGGGCGACGGCCAGCGACACGTTGTGCTGACCGGGTTGACCGAGGGCGACCGTGTCGTGATCGCCG
>DAOVZQ010000072.1 GCA_030635025.1 bacterium | reverse complement strand
GTACCGACAAGGCCGTCCGGCCCACCAGCGTGATGGGCGCCACGAAACAGATCGCCGAGAAGGTGATCATGGACCTGGGTCGGTCAAATCCCGAAAGCACGCGCTTCAGCACCATCCGCTTCGGCAACGTGCTCGGCTCGGCCGGCAGCGTCGTGGAGCTCTTCCTCAAGCAGATCAAGCAGGGCGGCCCGGTAACCATCACCGACAAGCGCATGACCCGGTTCTTCATGACCATCGCCGAAGCCGTGCACCTGGTACTCTACGCTGCGGGCCTGGGCGACGGCGACGAGGTGTTCATCCTGGACATGGGCGACCCGGTCAAGATCGATAACCTGGCTCGCCAGATGATCCAGCTCGCCGGCCTCACGCCCGAGGTTGACGTGTCCATCGTCTACACGGGGTTGCGTCCGGGGGAGAAGCTGTACGAAGAGCTGTGGACCCCCGACGAAGAACCCCAGCCCACCGACAACCCCGGCATCCGCGTGGCGCGCAGCCGACGTGTGACCGCCGGTGCACAGGAGTCGGTCGATGCCCTGCTTGCGGCCGCCGACATCGGCAACATGCGCGAGTGCTGGGAGCATCTACTGGTGCTGGCGCCCGACTTCCAGGGTGAGACGCGAGAGCCCTCGGAGCGCGCGTGAGCGGGCGGGAGCTGCGTCGGCAGAGCGCGCAGTATGTGTTGGCGCGGGGTGTGCCGGGGCTGGTCAATCTGCTGGCCTTGGGGTTGTTCACCCGTCTTCTCGATGCCGATGAGTATGGCCGCTACACCCTGGTGATCGCCGGGGTGGGGCTGCTCAATCTGGTTCTTTTTAATTGGCTCAAGCTGGGGCTGCTGCGATTCCTGCCGGCGCACCGTGAGGATCCGACGCGTCTGCTTTCGACGGTGGCGGCGGGGTTTTTGGGCGTCGTGGCGTTGACTGGGCTTGCCGGTGTGACGAGCGCAGCGGTATGGTCGGAGCCAACACTGCGTGATTTTCTGGCCGTGGGGCTCGGGGTGTTGTGGTCCCAGGCCTGGCTCAACAACAGTCTGGAGATGGCGCGGGCTCGGCTGGACCCGATTCGGTACGGCCGGGTGTCGCTCATGAAGGCCGTCCTGGGATTGGCGTTCGGCGGCGGCCTGGCGTGGGCCGGACTGGGCGCGCACGGCATACTGCTGGGATTGGTGCTGGGTAGCTTCCTGCCGTCGGCCTGGCTGATGCGACGAGACTGGCGGGGCGTGCGGCCCCATCGACCGGACCGACCGTTGATGAGCGAGATCCTGCGCTATGGTCTGCCCTTGTCGGTGACGGCGTCCCTGTCGTTCATCCTGGCCAGCTCGGATCGCTTCATGATCAAGATCATGCTGAGCGATGGGGAGGTCGGGCTCTACGCGGCCGGTTACGATCTGGCTCATCACATTCTGACGGTTATCGGCATAACCATTGGACTGGCCGCCACGCCCTTGGCCATCAACGCTCTCGAGCGTGGGGGTTGGGACGAAGCTCGTGCCCAGTATCTGGAAAACGGTAAGCTCTTCATGGCGGTCGTGGTGCCGGCGGGCGTGGGCCTGTTCATCTTGACGCGAGGCGTCGTGGATCTGGTCATAGGCCCCGAGTTCCGGGATGCAGCCTACGGTATCTTCCCCTGGGTCGTGGTCGGATCTTTCATGTCGGGCACCAAGTTCTACTATTTGGATTCGGCATTCTTTCTGCACAAGCACACGTCGCGCCTCTTGTTGACGATCGCGCCGGCGGCCATACTCAACATCGTGCTCAACCTGCTGTGGCTTCCGGAACACGGGTATATCGCCGCCGCCTGGTCCACCTTCGCCAGTTACGCTCTGGCCTTGTTGCTCACATTGATCTACGTGGGCGCCGTCCTGCGGATGCCGCTTCCCTGGATGGTCATGGTGCGGGTCGTCATCGCGGCCGGCTTGATGGGCGCGGTTATCGTCTGGACGCAACGTGCGTGGTCGCCGCATCTCGTCGTGCAGATCGGGATCGGAGTTCTTGTCTACGGTGGACTCGGCTGGTTGGTCGGCGTCCCGCTGGTGCGCGATTTGTTCGCGACGGGTGCCGCGCGCTGGAGGCGATCATGAGAATCGCGATCTGCGGCGAGGTCCACAGCGGCAATTTGGGCGACGGGATCATTTTCGATTCCCTGCGGCATCTGGTCAATAAGGTCGATGATGAAATCGAGGTTGTGCCGCTTGACCTCACGGGTCGTCGCGGCCCTGCCGCCGCCGGACCCGGCCCCATTGGGCCGATGCGCCGACTCAACCGCGCCCTTCTCGATACCAGTGCGACCTATAGGCGCCTGATGGCTCGTGTCGTATGGGCGCGATCGGGTGCAGACGTCGTCGAGCATATATGGAAACCCGTGTTGCGCGATGTCGATCTAGTCGTGTTGGGTGGCGGCAATCTGCTGATCGACAACGATCTCAACTTTCCTTTGCGGGTTCGGAGCTTGTCGCGGTGTGCGCGGGAAATGGGACGGCCCTTTGCTGTCTTGGCTTGTGGCGTGGGCAGACGTTGGTCGTCCGGCGGGCAAAAGATGTTGTCCGAGGCTCTCGATGGGGCTGTCTGGATGGGAGTGCGGGACAGACCGTCTCTTGGGAATCTTGCGAGACTGACATCCAGGTCGGAATCCGCAATGACAGTAGCGCCCGACCCGGGCGTCTGGGCCGGAGAGGTCTACGGTATTCACCACAATCCCGATGCGGCAGTGACGGGTTTCGGCATCGCGGCGCCGAGTGTCCTGTGTCGCCACACGCCGGGTGGTGGCTTCGACGATGAGCGTCTGCTCGATTTCTGGTCCGACTTGTATCGCAAGGTGCGGAAGAGCGGACGTGAGGTTGTTCTCTTCGGCAACGGCGCAATCGAGGATCATGAGTTTGCGTTGAGGATTGCCGACGTGATTGCGGCGAACGGACAGACAGCACCAAGGGTCCTCGACAGACCCGAGAAGCCGGAGGCGCTTGTGCGCATGATTGCCGATTTCGATGCGGTCGTCGCTCATCGGCTGCACGCCAATGTCGTGGCCTATTCTCTTGGCATTCCGGCCGTGGGCCTGGGCTGGGACGAGAAGCTCCGCGCTTTCGGAGAAATGTCGGGACGTGCCGAGTACGTGACAGATGGCGATCAGACCTCGAATGCAGGAGCGGTGGCCGACATGCTCTATGCAGCCAGAGTCGCGAAAACGAATATGGTTGCTGTCGCCGACCACAAAGAGCAGGCAGCCTTAGTGGTGGCCGACATGCTCGCCTACATCAGCTCCGATACTGAGCGGGGAGGAGCGTAGTGACGCTGCTTTTCGACCTCAGTGCGGCTCAACCCCTACGATCGGGCGCCCATGGCGGTGGCGAGTACGCCAAGTCCGTGTTTGCGCGCCTTATCAAACTGGCCGGCGACCGCCCCCCGGTAGCTTGCTACGACAGCGGTCGCGAGCGCGATCCCGACAGCTTCGCGGCGGCCGAGCAGGCGGGCGTCAAACTGGTTCCGTTCCAGGGATTGTCCGGCCTGGAGGACCTGCTGCGATCCGGCCGCTATCATCGCTTCATGTCCGTGCTGCCCTACGACTATCACGAGCTGGATTTCGGCGACGTGGAAGTCGTGATCACGATTCACGGCCTACGCGCCATCGAGATGCCGACCGACATCTACGAGGGACGCTTCGTTTCGGATCCCGCCGCCACGATCAAATGGCTCTTGAAAATGATCCTGAAGGGCGCCTACGTCGGTTGGCGCAAACGCCAATTCGCCAAACTCCTGCGCATGAAAGCCCGCAAGTTGACCGTGATCGTGCCCTCCCTTCACACGAGGGATGCGGTTCTGAAGCATTTTCCCCAGGTCGAGCCGGCCATGCTGAAAATGCTGCACAGTCCAGAGACGATCATCAGCCGGATCGACCCCTCGTCACCCGATCTGTTGACTAACGTGGGGCTCGAACGCGAGCGATACATTCTCATGGTGTCGGGCGGACGCTGGGTCAAGAACACCTGGCGCGGACTCCAGGCGGTTGTGCCGCTGCTCGAAACCCACCCTGCGGCGCAGGGCATGAAGGTGGCCCTGGTCGGTGGCGCGCCGCAGCGAATGCCCGCGGCTTGGGAACGGCACGTGGTTCAGCTGGGCCGGGTCACCGCAGATGAGTTGGCACGGTGTTATGCGGATGCTTTCTGTTTGCTGTACCCGACGCTCAACGAAGGGTTCGGCTATCCGCCCCTCGAAAGCATGGCACGCGGAACGCCGGTCCTGTGCTCGGCGGTCACGTCCACACCGGAGGTTCTCGGGGATGCGGCGCTCTTTTTCCCGCCGACATCCGTGGACGAGATGCGCGTCGCCATGCGCCGCCTGCTCGAGGACGATGCGTTGCGCAGCGATCTCATCGAGCGGGGACGCCAACGATACGAGTTGATGTCCAACCGACAAGACGCCATGCTGGACGAACTCTGTCGAATGCTGCTGGAGGAATGAACCGGATGAGTCGTCGCCCCCTGGAGCTGTTGATCCTTACGACCGTCGTCATGATCGTCGTTGCGATTGTCTCTTTGCAGAGTCTCGTGGGACTTGTGCTCTGGGGAGGAGTATACGCGCTTCTGCATGGTCTGCTGTTTCCTGAAGAGACGCGGGCCAAGGGCTTGGCCGTGTATATGCTGTACGCGACGATCACAGTCATACTGTTTCTGGCCCAGTTTTGGACAAATCCCGCCTATTTCGGATTTTCCGGTGGCATAGGTGTCGGCACCGACGACTTTTGGTTCTATAGCATTGTTGCCGGCAACATGCCGGATATTTTTCCGCAACGCTTGGGCGCCCATTTTCCGGGTCATGTCTATGCCGACCTGTTGAAGATAGCGGCCTGGCCGTTCAACAGCCTGTTCGGGACTGTCAAACCACTCGATCTACTTTTTTTCAATGCCATGGGATTGGCGTTCGCGCCTTTCCTGGCCGCAGGTCTCGCTCGGGGTCTCGGAGGTGGTGAGAAAACGGTGAGCATCGCCTTCCGGACCACGCTGCTGTGTCCATTCCTTCTGGGCAACAGCTTGATTCTCATGCGCGATGGTCTGGTTGCCGTTATGTTCGGGGGTGCGCTCTGGGGGCTGGTTGGCAGGCGATGGGTTCTGGCGGCGATCTGTGTCGCCGGCGTGTTCTGGATGCGGGTGGGGACAGGTCTGCTGTTGCTGGGAACGATCATGATGTTGGGGTTCTTCATCTGGAATTCGACTACGATCAACGGTATTCCGCGATTGAGGGTCACCTGGTCTGGCTTGGGTTTGACCGCGGCAGCCATTGTAATCGTGATTGTGGCGTCTCGATTGTTTGGCCAGCAAGCCGGGGATTCACCTGCAGGGCTACAGCTTTTCCGCGCGGATTTTTTACAGAGCTTTATGGCCCGCGGCGCCAGCAACGATACGGGCACATCGTCGTTCTATTTCATTCTGCAATTGCCGCTGCCGTTGAGATTGCCCCTCGCCTTCGCATTTTTTCTGGGCTCACCCTACTTTGCGGTCACCGCATTCCACGTCCAGGGCTTGTGGGTGCCGAGGGCCTTCATGTTCAACACGTTTTCCCTGCTCTTTATCGTCTACGTCGCCTGGTTCGTGCGTGGAGCGGCTCGCGCGTTTCGTGAGAGACATGCGCTGATGATCGGCCTGCTTCTGGTCCTCGTAATCGACTTGCTGCTGATCTCCCAGGCGTCGATGCAAATGCGGCACAAGATGCCGATGATGATTCTTTTCTACGTAATCGTCGGCTATGGAGTGCGGAACACGCATAAGGGTGATCGATCGCTGGGGTGGATGGCTTCCGGGGCGGTGCTGCTTGTAAACGTGGTTATGAATGTCTTGCAGGTGTTCAGGACATGAGAACAGAGCTCAACTCGATTTTCCTGCTGACTACCGGCCTGGGCAAGGGCGGTGCCGAACTCCAGCTCGTGATACTGGCCGAGTACTGGGCGTCCGTAGGCTGCGACGTTACCCTGGTATCGCTGACCCCCCTGGAGGATCCGCTCTATCGTATGCGGCTCGATGCATCGGCCGTGCGCGTCGTGCATCTCGGCATGAAATCAGGAGCCGATCTGCCGGCCGTGCTATGGCGACTGATTCGCCTGCTGCGTCGAGGCAGCCCGGCCGTGCTGCTGAGTTTTATGGTCCACGCCAACCTGCTGGGTCGCTTGGCGGGACGGCTTGCCGGGGTACCACACATCGTCTCTTCGATCCGCAACATGCACTTCGGGGGCGGAGTTCGGGAGGCGGCCATACGCGTCACCGATAGATTGGGTCATATATCGACCACCAACTCCGTGCTGGCTGCTCATTCCCTGGTCGAGCGGCGGATCGTGCCCGCCGACCGCCTGGTGGTCGTGCCCAACATCTTGTCGGCTCAGACACTTGTTATTCTTGATGACGGTGAACGGCGGGCTCTACGCACTGAGTTGGGCGCGGATGACAGCGCATTTCTGTGGCTGACCGTGGGTAGTCTCACAGACCAGAAGGACCACGCCAATTTACTGGACGCCATGGGCAGGCTGGACATCTCGCATCGTCTCGTCATCGCCGGAGATGGCCCCCTCCAGGAGACCCTGCAGGGCAGGATAGATCGGGGTCTCGCCGACCGTGTGCGCCTGTTGGGCCAACGTGATGACGTACCCCGCCTGCTCGCCGCCGCCGATGCCTTCGTACTCTCATCGGACTGGGAGGGGTTGCCCAACGTGGTCATGGAGGCCCAGGGCGCGGGGCTGCCCGTGGTGTCGACGGAAGTGGGCGGCGTGTCGGAGCTTGTCGAGAATGGCGTCAGCGGTTTTCTGGTTCGGGCCCGTCAGGACGACCTGCTCGCTCAGGCCATGGAGCGTCTTGCGGCGTTGGAGCCGAAAACCCGCGCGAAGATGGGCGAAACGGGTCGCACTGCAGTGGGTCGTTTCGGCCTGGAAAGCGTTGTTGCTCTTTGGGAAGAGGTCTTGGCCGGCTAGTCCTGCGCCATATCCACAGCCGCATTCTCCAGTGTAAAGCGTGGCGCGAAACTCAGATCCCCCACGATCCCCCCGTTCAGGAATTCCGCAGAACCGAAGAGCTTGTTATGACGTTCGCCGTTGTAGGGCAGGTCCCGGCGCAAGATGGTTTCGCCGAGATCACCCAGCTTGGCGGCCAGGGCGAGGAACCCTTCCGGCCAGCCTGATCCCGAGGGTTGTTTCCCGGCCGCCTTCGCCATCGCAGAATAGATCCGGCGTGTGGAGTAGGTTTCGCCGTCGCTCACGATGTAGCGTTTTCCGGCTGCTTCGGGACACGAGGCAGCCAGCCACAGGGCCGAAGCCACGTCGCGCACATCGACCAGGGAGCGGCGATTGCCGGTCTCGGGTACCGAGGGGAAGCGCCCCGCCGCGACGGCGTCCAGCATATCGCGCAGATTACCCTTCACGCCGGGACCATAGATGAGCACCGAGCGGATTGCCGCGGCGTGAAGCCCGTGTTCGCGGTGTGCGTCGATCACGATGTCCTCGGCCGCCAGTTTGGTGCGGCCGTAGTCGGTGGTGGGGTGGGGAGGCGTGGTGTCGTCGCAGGCGTTGGGTCCGCCTTCGCCGATGGTCTTGACGCTACTCATGAACACAATCCGCGCGGAGCCGGCGGCCACGGCGGCATCGACCAGGCGCTGGGTGGCCCCCACATTGAGGCTCTCATAGGCGCGTCGCGCCGCTTCACCCGAGAGGGAGGCGTGGGCCAGGCCGGCCAGGTGGAAGACCGTATCGACGCCTTCGAGGACCGGGGAGAGATCGGAGGTTCCGGTCAGGTCCATGACGAATTCCTCGTCCCAGGGACCGGATTCCGAGGCGATGCTCAGGGCGCGCACGTGCACGCCTTCGTTCCTTAACAAGTCGCACAAGTGCCGGCCCACGAACCCCGAGGCGCCCGTCACCAGGGCTGTGCGGATCGACGTCACGCTCGAACCTCCCCGAGCAACTCGCGATAGATGTCGACGGTACGCCGCACGACATGATCGATGGTGTATTCGTCCCGGACCATCTCACGGGCGCGGGCGCCCATGGCTTGGCGCGTTGCGGGATCGTCCGCCAGCGTGCTGATCGCCTCGGCCAGGGCTGCGGGGTCGCGTGGCGGCACCAACAGCCCGGTTTCGCCCGGACGCACCACGTCCCGGCAGCCCGGCACATCGGTCGCGATCATGGGGCGCCCACAGGCCGCCGATTCCAGCAGCGATTTGGGCAGCCCCTCGCGATAGGACGGCAGCACGGAAATGTGGTGATCGCGCCAGACGCCGGCGATGTCCTCTTCGCGGCCCATGCAGTGCACTAGTCCCTCGCTCTCCCATCTGTCGAGAGTCGTCTGGGGGATCGAGGCCGGGTTTTCGGGGTCGGGTGGTCCGATGAGCGTGATGTCCACGGGTCGACCGGCGCTGCGCAACAGGCGCGCCGCTTCGACCATCTCGCCGATTCCCTTGTCCCACAACATGCGCGCAACCACGCCGACTCGAACCGGTCCTTCGGGCTCGGGATAAGCCGGCCAATCGTCCAGATCGACGCCGCTGCCCGGGATCATAATGAAGGTGTCAGACGGGATCCCGACACGACGTTGCAGCAGAGCCATATCGTCGCGGTTCTGGATGATGAGTCTGCGGCGATCGCCGACCAGCAGCAGGCGGAACGCGGCTTTGACGGGCTGGCGCAGCAGCCGTGACGAGGGCGTTTGCGAGATAAAGATGAAGCCGAGTCCGCCCAGGGCGTTCACAACCACGGGCACGTGGGCGAGCCGGGCCGCTAGCGAACCGTAGAGCACGGGCTTCATGTCCGACTTCTCAGCCGCCGACAGCAAGTAGGGGCGGGGGTAGCGGCCCTCCATCTCACTCATCTCCATCTTCGCAGTGGCCGCCCAAGGATCGGAGCTGTGGCACTCGACGATGAGC
>DAOVZQ010000203.1 GCA_030635025.1 bacterium | reverse complement strand
GGTCCACCATGGCATCGCCAACGACGGCGAGGCGCAAACCCTTGAAAGCGGCGATGATTTCGAGACTACGCTGGGGCATGCGGACTCCCGGGTTGAGACAACTTCATACTCGATTTCGCCCGCAAGCTAGCACTCGCGCCGCTGGGCGTCAACCGACGGCCGAACCTTGGTTCGTGTGTACATACGCTCGATGACGTCCTTGTACTTGTCCAGGATCACCTTGCGACGAACCTTGAGGGTCGGCGTGATCTCACCAGCCTCCATCGTGAACTGACGGGCCATGAGGGTGAAGCGTTTGATGCGCTCGAATGGCGCAAGATTATGAGATTGCTCCCGGATCCGATCGGTCATGAACCGCACGACCTCCGGCAGCTTCACCAGTTCCTCATGGTTCGTAAAGGAGAGCCGCTGGGCGTTGGCCCATTCGGCCAGGGATTCGAAGGCGGGCACCACCAGCGCACTGATGTGCTTGCGCTTGTCGCCGATCACGGCCAACTGCTCGATGTAGTGATCCTTGCCGACCATGGTCTCAATGAGCTGCGGAGCGATGTTCTTACCGGTCGAGGTTATGATGAGATCCTTGATACGACCGGTAATCACCAGGAAGCCGTCCTCGTCCAGGTGTCCCACGTCTCCGGTGTGGAACCAGCCGTCGCGGATGGCTTCGGCTGTCGCTTCCGGCTTATTGAAATAGCCCTTCATGAGATTGGGGCCGCGCGCCAGGATCTCGCCGTCCTCCCCGATCCGCAATTCGACGCCATCGACGGGTTTGCCCACGGTGCCGAACTTGAAGTCGTCAGGAGAATTGCATGTGAGCATGGGCGCCGTTTCCGTGAGTCCGTAACCCTGGCAGACAAGAAAGCCGACCGCGAAAAAGAGTTCCTCGATTTCCTGCGCCAGAGCGGCGCCGCCGGAAGAGAGGAAGTTCTTGGGACCGCCGATGATTTCGCGAATCTTGGTCAGGACCAGCCGATCGGCCAGGGCGTACTCGATCCGCAGAGGCAACGGTGCCCCACCGGCGATTCGCTTCGTATGGTACCGGTGGCCGACACGGAGCGCCCAATCGAAGAGCTTGCGCCGTATGGGCGGCGCCTTCTCCACACGATCGAGCAGGGTAGCGTACACCTTCTCGTACAGACGCGGCGCGCTGACCATGGCCGTGGGGCGAATCTGGCGCATGTATTCAACGACCATGATAGGATTGGTGACGAAGGCGTTGCTGGCCCCGCTCAGGTAGACGTAATAGGACCACGACCGTTCGTAGACATGACTCAGAGGGAGAAAGCAGAGCGAGCGATCCTCGGGACCGACATCGAACCGGCTGTCGATGGTCGTGAACTGGTTGCGGAAATTGCCGTGGGTCAGCATGACGCCCTTGGGCTCGCCGGTGGTCCCCGAAGTGTAGATGACCGACGCCAGATCGTCCGACGAGGCTCGATCGGCGCGTCGGGCCGCTTCTCCCCCGTCGTCATATTCGCGTCCGCGGGTCATGAATTCGGCGAGATCGGTATCATCGCCTTGAGTTCGCTCGAGAACTCCATCCAAGGCGATGATGATTTCCGGCAATCCACAATTGGCGCGAACTTTACGAAGTTTGTCCAGTTCGGCGCCGGAACCGGCAAAGGCAACCCGCGTCCGGGCGTCCTCGATGATGTACTGAGCCTGGTCGGTGGTGCTGGTGGCGAATATGGGTACGGTCACTGCCAGGATGCTTTGTGCCCCCAGGTCCGAGAGAATCCAGTCGGGCGAGTTGGGCGCAAAAAGGGCCACGTGTTCACCGACATCGACACCGAGGGACAGGAGGGCCGAGGCCACGGCGCCGACCTGTTCATCCAACTGGCGGTACGAGGTATCTATCCAAAGTCGATTCACCTTGTGGCGCATGGCGACGGCCTCGCCGAAACCTCTCGCATTCTTCCTGATTTCAAGGGCGACGTTTTTCACGGGCATACTCCTCGATCAGTCTTTGTCAACGGCCACCAACATAGCAGATGAGGCGTGTCCGCGCCAAGCTCCAGACGACCCGGCGAACGCATGCGACTGGTATTCGTTCCGGACTTGCCTTACCATATGCGCTCCACCAACCAGGAGGCATCCGTGGACAAGAAGGAACCGCAGAAAATCAGTGTGGAGCTGGGTAAGGACGAGGCGGAGGGCACCTACACCAACTTGGCCCTGATCACCCACTCCACCAGCGAGTTCATCATCGATTTCGCCAAGCTGCTGCCGGGCCTGCCCAAGGCCAAGGTCTGCGCGCGCATGATCATGACGCCCCAAAACGCCAAAGCGCTTATGAAGACGCTCGAAGTTAACGTCAGCCGATATGAAGAGCATTTCGGGGAGATCACGCTGCCGGGCAAGCCGCCGTCGGAATTCGGTTTCCAGACGTCGGATGTGAAGAACTAGGCCTCCGATCAGCGGCCCGCCCGGACTTGGGTCCCGGGCGGGCGTCAGGTCGGCTAATCGATCAGGCGCCGGAAACGCAGCGTCGCGATCCCCAGCAGCACCACCAGCCAGATCCCCAGTCCCAGAAAATTGGCTCCGTTCTCCACGACGCCGTACCCGCGGCCGATCATGTCGTGGAAGATGGTGATCCCTTGCCCGGTGGGCAACACCAGCCCGATCTTCTGCATGAAACTTGGAACGACCTCCAGGGGCCACCATAGACCACCCAACGGCGCCATGGTGAGACTCGCGGTCATGCCGACGCCGTCGGCCTGTCCGGGAGTGCGGCAAAAAGTCGCAAGCACCAGGGCGAGAGAGGTTGCAACGCCCGTGAAGAGCAACATCAGCAGCACCAGTGAAGCCAGGGAATCGCCGTAGTCGATGCCCATGACCACAGCGTTCAGAACCAGCAGGACCGTCATCTGCACGAGACCCATAACCCAGGGACCGAGCAGCATACCGCCGGCCAGCAGACCCGGCGAAGCGGCACCGAGGCGCAGCCGGGTCAGTGTGCCGTTCCGGCGTTCGCTGACGACATCGCGCACGGACATGAGCATGAACATCATGACGAACATGAGGGCGTAGGCCGGACCGGTATGCTGTGCGCCCTTGTCCAGCTTGAGTTCGACCTGTTCACGGCGGCCGAGGAACTCGCTCTCGAGGGTCAGGCGGGGTTCGCTCCAGAGGGAATCGAAACGGGCCTGATCGAAATCGATCGCTGCGGCTCTACGACCGGCGCGTTCGGCTTCGAGACGGAAGATGGCCATCTCCATATCGGTGCGGGCTGACTGGGCGCTGAAGCGGTCGGCGTCGTGGAAGAAGAAGAGGCGCGCGGTTCCTCCGATCGACAGGCTGTCGGCCAGTCCCGCCGGGATGTACAAGGTGGCCGTCCGGCGGCCGTCGTTGACCAGTGTGCGGGCCATCTCCTCCGAGCCAACCGTATCGGAGACCGCAACGGCGTAGGCTTCACCGCCGTCCAATTGGGCGATAAGGTCGCGTGACGCTTCGGATCGGTCCGCATCGTAGACGCGAACTTCGGGCGGGCCGCTCCCGCCGTCGAAGGAACCGAACATCATCCCCATGAGGATCGAGAACATCATCGGCATGCCGAAGAGCCAGAAGAGATTACTCTTGTCGGCCAGCACCTTGCGGATGTGGACATCGATCAGGGCGATCAGGACGTTGAGCCTCACAGTAGATCCCCCCTTCGCTCACGAACGTGTAGCAGCAGGATCGCCAAGGCCAGGAAAGCCACGGCTATGCCCGCGAGTACGGCCAGGTTCGTCGTCACGGCGCTCAATCCCTCGTTGAGGGACACGATGGTCGAGAAGCCGTCGTTGGCCCAGTAGTTGGGTGTGAAGCGCGCGGCGACGCGAAGGAAATCGGGCATGAACTCCGTGGCGATAAAATTGCCGCCTATCATGGCCATGAACAGGATCACGCCGGTGCTGATCTGGCCCATCTGCTTCTCGGTCCGCGTGAGCAGGGCCAGCACCAGGAAGAATGAGGCCAACGCGGCGCTGGTCACCAAGGCCTGGACAGGCAGGGCGAAGGGATCGGGGCCGAGATTGAGTCCGTAGACGAGCTTACCCACGGCGAAGAGGATGCTCAACTGGAGCAGACCGTTGAGCGTTGTGAAGACCCACTTGCCCAGCAGCAGCTCGCGCGAAGACAACGGCGAGACGAGCATGCGTCGCAGTGTCCCCTCCTCCCTTTCGCGATGAATGTCGCCGCCGGCGCCGCCGGCCGAGAACATGAGGAAGAAGACTGCCATTCCCGGTAAGAAGTAGTTGAATATGTTTCGAGAGGCCTGGGGTGCTTCGTTCTCAGCCAGCTCCTGGCCGCTCCGATCCTCGACCCGGAGGTCGACGCTCTGCACCGTAAAGGCGTCCTGAATTTCGACCTGGTGATCCATGAGCGTCTGGATCTGGGTCCATGCGTCTTCGGCTTCGGTCGAGCCCTCACGGATACGTTTGTAGACATCTAGGAAGGAATCCCCTTCGAGGAGACGAGCGATGGCCGATTCCTCGGCGCTGTCCGGATACCAGTCATCGGGCCAGGCTCCGATGTAGGCGGCCTCGCCGGCGCGAATATAGAGCAACATCCGTTCGAGGATCTGCTCGACGATGCCAGCCTTGAACTCGGAATTGATGTCTTTCCATAGCGTCACCTGGACCGCTTCGCCGGCGAAATAGCTCTGAGCGAAGTCGTCGGGGATGATCAGGGCCGCGCGGATCTTTCCGGTCCGAACCTGGTCTTCGGCATATTCTCGGGAGGTCCAGGTCACCTCGAATAGTCCGGTCTCGGTCAAGGCATCGTCGATGAAATCCTGTGCCATTGACGGCAGGTCGCCAACTACGGCCAAAGGTATGGTCGACAGTCCGGCTTCGCCGCCGAGACCACCGAAGGACAGGCCCATGATGCCCGTCAGGACTAAAGGCAAAACCAGGGCGACCACCACGGCGCTGCGATCACTCCACCAGCGCCGCAGATCCTTGCCGATCAGGGTGCGAACAAGCACGGCGTCCTCCTATTCGCGCAGGGCGCGGCCGGTGACCTTGAGGTACAGGGTTTCCAGATTTGGCCTGATGATCTCCAATTGCTCCAGGTCGAGACCGCAACCGGTCAGGGCGCTCTGGAGTTCGGGGAGCAGGACGGCACCGTCGCGACATTCGATCTGTAGCTTGCCTCTTCGCTCGCCGGCGTCGATCACGTCGTCGCGCTCAGCCAGACTCTGAGCCAGATCTGACAGCTCGGACGTGGGAACCTGGCAACGGACCAGGTCGGTCTCGCCGATCTGGCTGATCAGCTCCTCCTTGTTGCCCATGGCCACCAGACGCCCCTGGTCGATCACGGCGATGCGGTCGCAAAGCTGCTCCGCTTCTTCCAGGTAATGGGTCGTATATAGGACGGTCAGGCCATCCGTGTTCATCTGGCGGATCAGGTCGAGGATGCGAGACCGAGCCTGGGCGTCTATGCCCACGGTGGGCTCGTCGAGGAAGAGCACTTCTGGACGATGCACCAGTCCGATCATGATGTTCAGTCGCCGCTTCATACCGCCGGAAAAACCCTTTACGGGCCGACGTGCATGCTCGGCCAACTCGCTGACTTCCAGCAACTCGCCGACGCGACGACTCAGCTCCTCGCCACCCAGGCCGTAGAGACGGCCCCAGAAGCGGAGGTTCTGCTCCGCGTTCAATTCTTCATAGAGCGCTAGTTCCTGGGGAACGACCCCGATGCGGCGCCGCACCTGT
>DAOVZQ010000447.1 GCA_030635025.1 bacterium | reverse complement strand
AGGCTTCCATGCCCAGGATGGGCTTGATCTCGGCCTTGAGACAGGCCATGTAGAATTCCACCGCGCCGAACATGTTGCCGTGATCGGTCAACGCGAGGGCCGGCATGCCCAGGGCGGCCGCACGCTGGGTCATGGCCGTGGTTTTCATGGCGCCGTCGAGCAGCGAGTAGTCGGAGTGGTTGTGCAGATGAACGAACGTCTTCTGTGGCATCGGCCCCGGTCCGTGGTCGAGGGTTCGGCGGTGTCGTCAGGTACGATAACAGGCGTCGGCGGGATCGTCCACCGCCCGCGTCAATTGTCGAGCAGAATCAACTCGTAGGCTCGTTCGGTAACGTGGCCAGCCCTGTCCGAGACCGAAATTTCGAGGTGATGGGCCCCCGGCGCGGTATCGTCGGGCAACTCCACCAACAGACGATCACGCGGCGGGTCGGGCTCTACGATCAAGGGCGCTCCGTCCAGGCGCACCGTCACCGATGCTGCGTCCACTCCCGCCCCCATGTCCTCCGCCCTAATCATGACGATGCTCCACATCGGTGCCGACACTGCGGATACCGCTGACGCCTCTGCGGGCGTCACAAGCCCTTCGGCGGGGCCTGGCCCCAGGTATGGAGCTCCCTTGTCGTGAAAAAGAGCATACCGACCTGCGCCGGTGACATCGAAGACCCATCCGTCGTCCAAATGCCGGGGTGCGCCGATATGGCTCCAGCCACCGCGGGGCTTGTGCCTGTAGAGGCCAAGATCGAGGGGCAGCGTATCGGGCAGGACCGCCGTAACCGGAAAAACAACTCCCTGGGCGGCGGTCCAGTCGGGCGCCACGATACGGGCGCACCAGCCGGCGGCGACAAGACCCTGCATACGCTCGGCTTTACGGATCTCGGCAGCGCTCAGGCTGTCCGGTGTCAGAACCCCGAAGTTGAGATCGCGGACGTCCCGGGCGCCGTCGGCAAAAGCCAGGACCTCATCATCGCGGCCAATCAGAAATGGCGTCATCCAGACAAGACCATCATTCTTTTCGGCTTCCACCCGGATGGGGTCCCTGTCCCAGCCGCTGTGTGAAGCAGGCGGTTCCCCAGGCGCCTGATCAAAAACGACCAGAGTCCAGAAGACCTCGCTCGTATTTCCGGCCCGATCCGCGGCTATGATTTTCACCTGATGCCGCCCCGGGCCGAGTACATTCGGATCCAGGCTCCAGTCGCTCCCCTGGCGGCCGGGCAGATCGTTTCCCAGACGCCGGAACAGCCAGCGTTCCCGAAGATCGGGTTGCTCGAGCCATTCCAGCCGCATCATATGCTGACGGGCGAAGTCGTACGATTCGTTATGGGACTCGAAAACCAGGGAATCGTCGAGCGTGACCGCCAATCGGCAAGGCTCCAAGCGATGTCCGCGGATGTCTGAGGTTTCGAGGACCTTGGCGGAGAAGGCTACCGGACCGGCGATCCTCAACCCGGGCAACTCGCCCGTAAGGGGTCCGTCACCAACGGAACGGGCCTCCAATCCCCCTTCGACACGTGACTCGGGCGAGGCCGGCATGACACGAATCTTGAGAAACGATGGCGCGATGGTGTCCGGAACAGCGAATCCGTGAGCCTGCGGATCGAGCGGCCGATTCGCTGCGTCGCGCACTTCGAAATGCAGATGCGGTCCTGCGGTACCGCTCTGGCCCGAAAGCGCCATGACCTCGCCTCTCCGGACCTCGTGCTTGCCGGCCGGGAAATGCAGGGTCACGTCATAGCGGCCCCTGCGAGCCTGTGTCTGATGCACCTGGTCGCGCCAGCGGTCGCCGAAGCGTTCGAGATGGGCATAGACGTAAGTACGACCCGAATTCCCGCGTAGGTAGAGAGTTCGGCCATAACCTGACGAGGATACGCGTATACGGCTGATCCAACCGTCCTCAACTGCCAGGACGGGAAACCCGGAGCGACCGGCTGTCTTCAGGTCCAGGCCCGCATGGAATCGCCCGGAGCGATGTTCCATGAAATTCGAGGTCAGGTAGCGGGTCTCCAAGGTCAGCGGCCAGAGAGGAAGCGGAGACTCGGAGCACCGGGTGTCCGGAGCCGCGGCGAGGATTGCATAAGCCAGAACTACAGGGACGATACGGCGCATGAGAGACCTCCGTGTGGCGCGGTCGTCGGGATCACGGCAATCTATCATCCCGGCGCTCCGGCGTCCACCCGGTGACGGTTTTTCTGGCTCACAGTCCTACTGTATGCTATTTTTCCCTGTCCATCAGTTCAGGGCACAGGCCGGACATCCCAGACGCCCCACTGGGGTTTTTTAGTGTCGGCGAGCCGGTACCCGGTTTGTATAAGAGATACTCGAGGAGATTCACGATGTTCAAACTGCTCCGGACACGGGCGAAGATCTTCTACTGGATCATCGCCGTCTCGTTCATCCTGTTCACCTTCATCGTCTGGGGCGCCCAGTGCAACAACACGGGCGGACCCCAACAGCAAGGGCCCACCTGGATCGGCTCGGTCAACGGCGTGAAGATCACGACGGTCGAGTGGGACAACATGTACCGCCAGTACCTGTCCCAGTTGCGCGGCCAGTACCAGACCGACGCGCTGACGGTCAACCAGCGGGCCCAGGCCGCGGAAACCGTCTGGCAGTACATGCTGCAAGGCAAGCTGGAGGACCAGGAGATCACTCGCCTCGGTCTGACGATCGACGACGACGAGATCATCAATGTCCTGAAGAACAACCCGCCCCCGGAGATCCTGCAGAGCTTCATGTCGCCCGAGGGCGTTGTCGACATGGATGCCTACCTGACCGAACTGGCCAACCCCGAGCGGGACTGGACCGGTGTTGAGGCCTACCTGCGGGCGATCCTCCCCCGGCAAAAACTGATCGAGACCCTCACGGCCGACGTGACCGTCTCCGACCTGGACATGCGGGACGAGTTCACCCGGCAGTCCCTGCGCGCCGTGGCGGAATACGTAGGCGTCCTGTATAGCGATCTGAGCGTCGAGACCGAACCGACCGAGGACGAGATCGCCGCTT
>DAOVZQ010000079.1 GCA_030635025.1 bacterium | reverse complement strand
TCAGGATCTCCTGGGCGCGCTGGGAAACCAGCTCGGCGTGCGTCTCTTTGATCCCAATCGCGATGAAGTCCAGACCGAAGCCCTCAATCTCGTGCCCCTGGAGATCGCCCAGAGACATGATCTCCTGCCGATCTCCATCGACGAAACCAACTTCCTCGTCGCCATGGCCGATCCCCTGGATGTGGTGGCCACCGACCTGCTCCAACGCACGGCCATGCGCGAGCACCGGGATCTGCAGATACTGCTGGCCGAGACCAAGGTCCTGGCAAAAGCGCGCGAGACCCACTACGGCTGGATCGAGGGCGACAAGCATGTCAGTCAGCTCATAGAGAAGGTCGTGGACGAGGTCAGCGACGACAGCGTCTTCGACAATCTGGAAGATATCGAGGAAGAGGCCGGTGGACAGGATGCCGGCATCATCACGCTGGTGGACCAGGTCATCAACAAGGCCCTGGGCGAACGGGCCACCGACATCCACATCGAACCCCAGGAAAACGGGCTGGTCATTCGGTATCGCGTGGACGGACTACTCTACGACGCCCTGACCCCTCCGCGCGCCGTGTTCTCGGGCATGGTCAGCCGCATCAAGATCCTCTCGAACATGGACATCGCCGAACGACGCGCGACCCAGGACGGCCGCATGAGCCACAATCAGGAAGGCCGGGAGGTGGATATCCGCGTGTCGGGCATTCCGACCATCCACGGCGAGAAGCTGGTCATGCGGCTGCTGGATAAGAGCGGCTTCAACTTCTCTTTGCTGGAGCTCGGCCTGAACGAACAGGACATCAAGGACTTCCAGCAGTGTATCCGCAAGCCCTACGGCATGATCCTGCTCTCCGGTCCCACGGGATCGGGCAAGACCACGACCCTGTATTCCAGCCTCATGGAATTGCGCGGCGAAGAGCTGAACATCACCACCATCGAGGACCCGGTCGAATACCAGATCGCGCGCATGAACCAGGTGCAGGTCAACACCCGCAAGAACGTGACCTTCGCCAACGCCTTGCGCGCCTTCCTGCGTCAGGATCCGGACGTGATCATGGTCGGTGAGATCCGTGACGCCGAGACCGCCGACATCGCCATCAGGGCGGCCCTTACCGGACACATGGTGTTCAGCACCATCCACGCCAACGACGCCCCCAGCACCGCCACGCGACTGGTTTCCATGGGCGCCGAACCGTTCATGGCGTCGAGCGCCATGACCCTGGTGGCGGCCCAACGCCTCGTTAGACGGAATTGCCCCCACTGCATCGAGGACTACCAACCGGACAAAGAAATACTCATGTCCCTTGGTCTGGATGCCGATACGACCGAAGAGGCTCCCTTTCAATACAGGCACGGCGCGGGCTGTGTCGCCTGTAAGGGGCGAGGATATCAGGGGCGTCTGGCCGTGATCGAGAAACTGATCATGAGCCAGGGCCTACGCCGGTTGGTGGCCAACGGCAGACCGGCCGAGGAGATCCGCGAACTCGCGGTCGAGGAAGGCATGAGGACCCTGCAGGTGGTCGGCCTGGAAAAGGTGGCCATGGGCCTGACAACAGTCGAGGAAGTCCTGAGAGTTTGCGTTAGCGACGAATAGGCGCCTAACGGGCGCCGGAGGAGAGCATGGCGACATTCACCTATGTGGCGAAGGACCGGTCGGGTTCCGAAGTGACGGGACTCCTTTCCGGCGGCAACATCGACGACATCGTTTCCCAGTTGCATGGGGACGGCTTCGCGGTCCTGCACGTAGCCGAGGACCTGGGATCCGCCAAAACCAAGTCGTGGCTCAAACGCTTTTCAGAGATCTCGTTCGGCAAGGTGCCCAACCGGGAAATCGCACTCTTCAGCCGTCAGCTCGCCACGGTCATCGACTCGGGCATCCCGCTGGTCAAGGGACTCAAGGGACTGTCCGGAGACGGCGGCAACAAGATGCTCAAGAAGGCCGTGGAAGACCTGAGCGTCCGCCTCGCCCGCGGCGAGAGCCTGTCCGACGCCATGGCCGAGAATCCCAACGCCTTCAACGCCATGTACCTGAGCATGATCAGGGCTGGCGAGCGGGCGGGGACCCTCGACAAAATCGTGGAACAACTCGCCGTCTACCTGGAAAAAGTCGACGACATCCAGAACAAGGTCAAGGCGGCCCTGTCCTATCCCCTCTTCGTGATGAGCTTCGCAACCCTGGGCACCCTGTTCCTATTACTGAAGATCGTGCCGACCTTCGCGGGCATCTACGCGGATCTCGGCCAGGAACTACCGGGGCTGACGCGGACGGTAATGAGCATTTCCAACGCCATCGGCGACAACATCCTGGTTTCGCTGGGCGTGTTGGGAGCCCTGGTTCTGGGCTTCATCATGGTCTCCCGCACCGACGGCGGACACTACGCCATCGATTACATGAAGCTGAAGATGCCCATCTTCGGTCCGATCATCCGCAAGACCATCATGAGCCGCTTCGCGCGAACTTTCGGCATTCTCATGGGCAGCGGGTTGCCGCTACTCGAGAGCCTGGACCTGGTCAAGGGCGCCGCCGACAACGCGGTAGTGACCCGGGCCATAGACAATGTGAAGGACTCGGTGACCGCCGGACGGGGTGTGACGGAATCGTTCCGCGCCACCGGCGTCTTCCCCGAGATGACCCTGCAGCTGATGGCGACCGGCGAGGAAGCCGGCGAACTCGACACAATGCTCGTGAAATCGTCGGACTTTTTCGACCGGGAGGTCGAGTCGACGATCCAGGGCATCTCCTCGCTCATCGAACCGGTCATGATCGTGTTCGTGGGCGGCATGATCGGGTTCATCGTTGTGGCCATGTTCCTGCCGATCTTCGGCATGGGCGACGCCATGATGCAGGGTGCGACAGGCATGTAGCCTTTGTTATTGGTGGGTTGCGGACTGCCCGGACGGGCGACCCACCATTGAATTTTCGTCCGGGGGAACAACTGCAAGAGCAGAAGGAGGAACAAGGATGAACCGATTCCGCAAGCAGCCCAATCAGAAGGGCTTCACCATGGTCGAGCTGATGGTCGTTGTCGTGATCGTCGGCGTCCTGTCGGCCGTCGCGGTCCCGATGTACAGCAAGTACATCAAGAACGCACGAGTGTCAGAAGCGACCGGCAAGATCGGCGAGGTCGTTACGGCCGCCAAGTCCTGGGCCATCGAGAACCCCAATACCGTGGGCAACCCGATCTGGCCGTCCGGTGCCGGGGGCATCGTTGATCTGACACAGAGTGATCTGTTCACCTATGCCATCACCGCCGGCGGTGGAGGTAATGCGAACACAAGCGCACTGACCATCCAGGCCACCGGCCGCGGCGGTCGAAAGATGCGAGGCGTGACCGTGACCATCACGGTGCCGAACATCAACCGCAACGGCAATCCGCCCGTAGTGGCAGGCCTGTAACGGGCGGGTGACAGACATGGGGGCCCGACCAACAGGTCGGCCCCCGTTCACCCGTCGTGGGAGATGACGACATGAAGAGACCAATCGGCCGTCGGACACGGCTCAGGCGCTTCGCCGCCGGATTCACCCTGGTAGAGGTGATGGTGGCGTCGTTCATGCTCCTGCTCGTCTTTTTCGGCATGGCCCAGTTTCATGCCCGCGGCCACAAACAGATGCTGGGTGAAGATCATTGGCGCAAAGCCTCCGGCGTGGCCAGATCTCGCCTGGAACGGGTTCGTCGTTACCAACGCTACGACGACCTGGCCAACCTGGCCGCGACGGACACGACGTACGTACTGGACGGCCGCGATTTCGTGGTCTCCCACGCCGTGGCGACCGGCAGCCCCGAGCTCCAGGCCTCCACGATCACCGTGACCATAACCTGGAACGAGACCCTGGACGGGGGCGACGTACCCCGTTCGCTGAGTTGTTCGACCATCATCGCGAGGAGCCTGCCTTGGACAGGGACTACCAATTGAGACGCCGCGAACGCGGTGTGACCCTGATCGAGCTGATGGTTGCGATCATGGCTTCCGGAATCGTGCTCTTCGCCCTGGGCAATATCGTGATTGTCAACCAGAAGGCCATGGCGCGCAGCCAGACCAGGGCCTCGCTTCAACAGCACACGACGGTTGTCACTGCGACGATGGCACGCGCCATCCGGGGCGCCAACCGGATCGAGATTACAGGCGCCAATGGGTTCCGGTTGCGCGATCTGAGCGGATCGGTGACCTACACCTATCAGCTTCAATCGGGGAATGACGGTCCACGGCTGCAGCAGAACGGCGTGGACATGGCGGAGTTGGATTGTACCCGTTTCGGGATAACCGCCAACGAGGACACCACCAGCGTGACGGTCGATCTGGAGCTCACTTCGTCCGAAGGCGTGAAGCTGAGTGAGCTGAACACGGTTTCAATCAGGAATCGAACCCTGGAGTTTTGACTATGTCGAACAGTAGACGACGAACAACCACGAAACGGCGGGACGGCGAGAGCGGCTATGTCCTGCTTGTTGTCACTGTTTTCGCCTTCGTGGTCCTGATCGGCAGCGCCGCCGTCGTCTCGACGACGTCGTCGGAAGTCCGCGTGGCGCGTCATCAGCACAGTTCGGAAGAGGCTTTCTTTCTGGCCGACAGCGCCATCGAGCGTGCGCGTGCCCGTCTGATCCAGGATCGCAGCTGGCGTGACGGTTGGACGGACGTCACGTTCGGCAACGGAAAGTACAGCCTGTCGATCGCCGACACTACAATCACCGGCCTGGCCAACGATGTCGTACGCATCAGCTCCTCCGGTACCGTCGACCAGGCCCAGCGCCGGCTCGAAATGCTGGCCGAGATCCCTCCCAGCGGCCTGGGCCTCGCATTCCTGATCGGCGGCGATGCCATCTGCGTCGGCCGAACCTGTGTGGAGGGACAGGCTCACGTCAACGGCTTCGCCTGGTTCGGCATGAGAAACAACGGTTTCCAGTGCGGCACGTTGACCGAGGGCTTCGAGATCACGCCTCCCCCAATCTTCACGGGACCGGACCAGTTCGCCGATGACACGTACTACTTCGTACACGGCACCATAATCGACGGTACACCCCAGGCGCGCATCTTTGACCGCGACGGGAACGACATCACGTCGAGCATGGGCGACAGCCTGACAAGTGTAACGACCTATAATCCATACCTTTCGGCGTTTACCTTCAGATTCCACAGCAGCTCAACGGTCGATCAATACTTCAATCAGACGACCGGGCTCTTCCGGCGCGAGGTCGGCGACAACTCCGTCGTCATCAACTTCGGCGAGGTTCCCCTGATCGATCCGCCGGGTGACGACGGCGTCGCACACGTTTTCATCCAGGGTAGTAACCAATCGGAGATCAGGTCGACGATCATCAACACGAGGTTCAACGGCGTGGGCACGGCTCAGCTGTCCGAACCCGGCTACTGGACCGGCGGCATGACGCTCGTCTACAACACGCGCATGCGCCCCTTGAACGGCGTGGACATCATCGCCGAGTTGCTCTTTGCGGGCAGCAACGCCGAACTGGGCGACGAGAACTCGCCCGCCCTGACGTATCTGACCGGCAACTGGAACGCCTCGTTCAACCTGTTCGGCCATCACGGATTCAGGATGACCGGCACGTTCATCACGCTCGGGGACTTCTACAGCCTCGGTCGACTGTATTTCACGCACGACGGCAGCTTCATGGCGGATATCCCCGAGGCGATTGTTCAGCAATGGCCGGGCCGGGTATCAGGCACTCTGAAAACCATCAGCTGGCACGAACTGGCCAGCAACTGACGGCAGGCAAGGAGGACCCGCTTGTTTGGAAATCAGACAATCCGAACGGGGATCGACATCGGCTCCACGAGCGTAAAGCTCGTGCGCGGTACGGGACAGACCCGTCTCGAAGAGATCACCCATGCAGGGATCGAACCCTACGAATCGTCGGCGACGAACGATCGCATTACACGGGCAGCCGATGCGCTCAAGACACTCATGTCACGCCTGGATCTGAGCAAGCACAAGCTGGGACGCATCGCTGTGACGGTCGGCTGGCAGGAGAGCATGCTCCAGGAAGCCGTCACCCCGCCCCTCAATGCGGAAGACTTGATCCGGGCCCTGCCCTTCGAGTCGCAAAAGCACATGAACCTCGACGGCGTCGCGGATCCGGTGCTGGACGGACAACTGCTGGGTGCGGCCCACAAAGAGGGAACCGGAGAGGCGGCCCAGTCCCGTGTTCTTTTCGCAGCCATCCCCCGCGAGGCCCGCGACTACACGCTGTCGATCCTGGCCCGACTGGGTCTCGAGCCCAAAGTCGTGGATCTCGAACCGTTGGCCGGGTTGAACGAACTCTACGCATACCTGGCCACCACGGAATCGACCGGCAAGGTCACCGGACTGGTCGACCTGGGCGGCCGTCATGCCGCCATGCACATCGTCGGACACGGAAGTGGACTGCTCAGCCGAAATCTCGGACCGGGGTCCAGCCTGAACGACTCCGCTGCCGACCAGGAACGCTACACGCGACGTTTAGCGGACAAGATCCAGCAAACGATCACCTACTACCGCGGCCATTACCGTCATCAGGTCGAACGTTTGTACCTGATCGGTGGGGGCGCCTACGCCGACGGACGGCTTCAGGACCTGTCGGAAGCCGTCGGCTGTCCGGTCGAGTTGCTGGATGCCCTGGCCAATGCGAACAGTGAAATCCGAGGCGTCGACGACGTCGCCGCACGGGGAGCCGAGTTGGTCACCGCCTGCGGTCTCTGCAGATGGGGGGACGACTAGCATGTACAAAATCAACCTCTACCCCGAATACGATCAGAACCGCAAGGCGGCCCGGACTCGAGCCGCCAGCACAGCGGTCTTCTTCAGCCTGCTGGGTCTGGAAGTAGTGCTGGTCGGCGCCCTCATCCTGAGCGGCTCGCTGCTGGGTGAGCAGGTCGACACTTTGAGCGAGGACCTGATACGCCTCGAAGACCGTCTCGTCAACGAGACGCTCGACCGCCCGGAGCTGAGTATCGCCCTGGATATGCTGGAAGTTCGCGAGGCCCGCATCGACTGGTCCCCCAAGTTCGTTTCGATCGCCGAGCACCTCGGTGAGTCGCTGGCCCTGGAGGAGTTGGAAGGCCGGGCCTACTCGAAACGGGATCCGGCCAGCTTCACGATCAGCGGGCACTACCGGGACAAATCGGCCACCCTGGACAAAGTCTCCGGATACATCGATCGCCTGCGCGACGACCCACGGATGTACGGCGACTTTCCGGGAATCACGCTCGGCAATATCAGGAGCGACGGCAAGGGTGAATTCGACCTGCGCTGCACGGCCGAGGAGGAAAACGAGTGAACAAGAAGCTGACACTTTCCAAGCTCAATATTTTCATCGCCACGGCTGCGATCCTGCTCGTCGTCGGTCTGGCCGTCGATGGCATGATCACGAAGCCGCAGCTGCAGGAAATCATGATCCTCGAGGAGGAAAAGGCCCGGCTGTACGCCGAGATCGAGCACCAACGGATGGTCGAATCCGATAGTCGCGCTGTTGCGGATCTGCTGGACGTGGAAAGCCTTATCGATCTGGAGACTACGTCACACGGTGATCCCATCGCCTATATCAGCAATCTGCTCGACGAGTCCAAACTGGTCCGACTCGGCCTGACCACCAGCGATCACAAAGACGTTGGCTCCCTGCGCAAAAACAGTTTCACGCTGCGCGCCAAGGGCGGATACCGGGACATGCAGGATTTTGTCCAGAGGATTGAAAACGGCTCGCGCCTAGCATCGATCGACGCCTTCAAGATCCGGCCCACGATCGATGGGCTGGGCCTCGAGGGACGTTTCAATCTGTCCATCTACGACGTCAAAGAGGAGCGATGACCTTGGCTATCCCCTGGAGCGACAGGAAGCACTACACCATCGGGATCGGACTGATGCTGGCGATCATCCTTGTCCTGGGTCTGCGCAGCAAGCAGACCATGAACGCCGTCCTGGCTGACAAGATCCAGCTCACGACCGAAACGGTCCAGCATACGCGGCTCATCACCGACGAGTTGAAGGGTGTATCCACAAGGGACAGCCTGGTCGCGGTCGCCCAGTTGGACCCGAACTTGCAAAGTCCGTTCGACATAGATCTGAAGACGGCACCTAAAAACGTTGCCAAGGCACCGACCAAGGCGGCCAGATTCATCAGGCCCAGGCTGGCGGCCCTGATTTTCGACGATGTGAGTCCGACCGTGCAGATCCGTGTCGGCGGCGTGCGCTCTCAATGGCTTCGCCCCGGCGATCGATTCAAAGGATGGAAAGTGGCCGAAATCGACTCGAGATCGGTCAAGATCAAAAAGGGCGACAGGGAAGTTGTCCTGAAATGATAAGAGGAGGGATCCAGACATGACCATGACTAAAAGATCCACACGCTGGAGCCGCACCGCGGCCGTCGTCCTGATCGCCCTGGTCGTCTCTATGACGGCGACGGTGGTACAGGGCTCGGAACTCGTCACGTTGCGTGCGAGCGGTACGACCGTCAGCGAGATTCTGCAGATTCTCGCCGATCGCAGCAATCTGAACATCGTGACGAGCCCCGAAGTGGAACAGCGCATCATCTCCATCCAGATGGAGAACACGCCGTTCGAGGAAGCCCTGAACATCGTGGTCCGGGCGGCCGGGCTCGCGTACGAACGCGTGGGCGACACGATCCTCGTGGCCGACGTGCAGACCCTGAGTACGCCCACGGGCCTGATCACGCGCGTCTTCGACCTGGACTATGCCGACGCCGAAACCGTGTCCGAGGCGTTGAAGTTCATCAGCGAGGACATCGCCATTGATCCCGTCGCCAACCGCGTGGTCTTTCGCGGTCCCCACGCCGCAGTGGAACAGGCCGAGGCC
>DAOVZQ010000194.1 GCA_030635025.1 bacterium | reverse complement strand
GCGCGGCTGGAATCTCGTCGAGCAGGGCGGTCGGCACTATGGCGCGTAGACTGTCTGCATAGGCTGCAATAGGATCGAAATCGCGGCGAATGGCGGGATCGTCGGCTGCCGCCAGGGCAATCTCCAATCCCGACTCGCCCGCCTGTTTGGCCAGCAGACGGGTGCGTTCTGCGATCCGGCCGGCCAGTCCCATCAACTGCATACCGGAAGCGTCCATGGGTTTCCAACCACCCTTGTAGCTCGGACTGTGCGAAGCCGTGAAGTTCTCGCCCCCCATGAGTTCGTCGAAGTTGACGCCGAAGGACGAGAGCCATATGGGCGTCGTGTCCATCCCGGCCGGACGCAAGTGCACGGTCAGACCGGCCCCGGCGTAGATCCGAGCCGCGAGATCGATGAAGGCCTGCGTATGGGGCCGCACTTCGCCGCCCACGTGCAGATCCGAGAGTCCTTCCTCCAGGGCCAACTGGGCGCGGGCGTAGAGCATGACGGCGATGTGCAGACTGTTGAAGGGCACCTCGAGGTTGTGCATGTCGTCGGGATCGAGCAGGTCGCGATAACCGGCGGTGCCCAGCTTGAAACCGGCGGCCCAATCGAGCAGGCCGAGGCGTGACGTCTCGGGCGAGATTCGGATGATCTCCGCTTCGGCGGAAAAGGGCGTGAAGTGGGGGCGCGTGGCCGGCATGGTCGGTCTCCCGTCAGGGTTCGCGTGTCTGCTGTCGCGTGACAGGATATAGGAGCGATCCCGACCGTCAAGACTCAGAGCGTATCCCGGGCGGGAAACGTGTCCCGGAGTTCGGCGAAAGCGCCCAGGATCGCGTCGGGTTCTTCGGCCTGGATCACTCCGGCTGGTTTGAGTCCGTAGGTCACCCCCACGGCCACGGCGCCCAGGGCGCGGGCGGCGCGAATGTCATTGGGACTGTCGCCTATCACGGCCACGTCGGCCGGATCCAGATTCAGCCCCTCGAGGCACAGGATCAGCTGGGCGGGATCGGGTTTGCGGGGCGCGTCGTCGGCGGTCACCACGCGGCGGAAAGCGCCGTCCACATGCAGGCCGGTCAATACCGTATCGGTAAAGGACCGCGGCTTGTTGGTGGCGATCATTAGCGGCAACCGATGAAAGTGGCGCAAGGTTTCCAGCACTCCGGGATAGAGCACGGTGGTGTCCAGGCAGTGACGGGTATAATGCTCGCGAAAGACGGACAGCCCCTCCTCCACCCTCTCGGGTGTGGGCGCCTGACCCTCTATGGTCAGAGTGCGCTCCATCAAAGTGACAACGCCGTCGCCGACGTAGGACACGGCCACGTCTTCGGTCAATTGCGGCAACCCGAAATGACCACGGGCGAAGTTGGCCGACGCCGCGATGTCCCGCCCGGAATCGATAAGCGTTCCGTCCAGATCGAAGATCAGCGCCGTCACCCGGCGGCCATGGTATTTCCTGCGTCCCATCGTCTCTCCTTGTTGTCGGTGCGAGAGCATCTTACGCCCGAAGAAGGTCTGCAGGCAAGGACGCCTCAAGATCAGATTGTTAGCGGTTGTCGCACGGGAGCGCGGTCCCCTATACTCGGCCGTGCCCGCAGACAGGAGCGGCGCGTGTCCGGAAGGAGCCCATGAGTCCCCTCATCGCCGGTTTCATAGTGTATTTTGCCGTCACCATTACGGTCGGCGTGCTGGCTATGCGTCTGAATCGCTCCCAGGATTCCTACCTGTTGGCCGACCGCAAGCTCGGAGCCTGGGTTTCCGCCTTCTCGGAACGGGCCAGCGGCGAGTCGGCCTGGCTGCTGATCGGTCTGCCCGGTCTCGCCTTCGTCTCGGGAATGTCCGCCTTCTGGGTGGCCGTGGGCTGCGTGAGCGGCATCGCCTTTTCCTGGTTCGCCGTGGCGAGCCGTCTGCGCAGCGAGACCGTGCGTCTGGACGCGCTGACCCTCGCCGACTACTTCGAGGCGCGGCACGGCGACGCCGGTCGCACCGTCCGTCTCGTCGCCACTTCGATCATCCTGTTCTTTTTCACCTTCTACGTGGCGGCACAGTTTCTGGCCGCGGGCAAGGTCCTCAACTTCTACCTGGGCGTCACCACGCTGCAGGGCATGCTGATCGGCGCGGTGCTGGTACTCTTCTACACCATGGCCGGCGGACTCTACGCCGTGGCCTGGACCGATCTGGTCCAGGGCGTGATCATGCTCTTCACCCTGGCGATGCTGCCGCTGGCCGTTCTCGGGGAACTGGGCGGCGTGTCCGGACTGACCGAAAAGCTGGCCGCAACGGGGGGCGATTTTCTAAGACTGGCGCCGGGCGACACCGGGTGGCTTGCGATCTCGGGCGTCCTGGGTAGTCTGGGTATCGGGCTGGGCTATATGGGACAGCCCCATCTGGTCCTGCGCTTCATGGCCACCAGTGGCGAGGGAGAGATCCGCAAGGGCCGCATCATCGCGGTGGCCTGGGCCGTCATCGCTTTCGTGGGCGCCGTGATGGTCGGGCTGACCGGTCTGGCTTATTTCGGTCCTGAAGCCCTGGGCGAAGGCCAGCTCATCGTCGACCAGGAACAGCTCATGCCCATGATGGCCCGCACGTTCATGCCCGAGTGGCTGGCGGTCATCATGATCTGCGGCGCCATAGCGGCCATGATGTCCACGGCCGATTCACAACTGCTCGCTTCGGCGAGCGCGGTCAGCGAGGACATCTACCGCCGTCTGATAAGTCCAGACGCCGACCAGAAGCGCCTTCTGCTGATCAGTCGATTGGCCACACTCGCAGTGGGTTGTGTGGCGTTCCTGTTGGCCTGGCGCGCCGACGCCCTGGTCTACTCCCTGGTCCTTTATGCCTGGGCTGGACTCGGCGCGGCCTTCGGCCCGCCCCTGTTGCTCTCGCTGTGGTGGCGGCGGACGAGTCGAGCCGGCGTGCTGGCGGGGCTATTGACAGGAACGGTCGTCGTGCTCACCTGGTACAACGTGCCGGCCCTCAAGGCTCAGTTATACGAAATGGTGCCCGGCTTCATCCTGTCCCTGGTGGCGACGATCGCCTTCAGTCTGTTGCGACCCGACCGTACAACCCGGGGAGCCGATACCCATGAACGATGATGGACGCCCGCGTCCCCGGAACAACGACGATCCCGAACCGCTGGAGTTTCTCAACAAGGAGCCCGACGACATGGCCGACCAGCCCCCTCGCGACGAATTCGAAGACGAAACCTTAGAGGACAACGGCTTCGAGGAAGACACCTACGAAGAGGACGTGGTCCAGGAGGAGCTGCCCTACGACGAAGAGCCGCCCCCCGCGCGCCGACGCACTCTGGCCGGCGGTGGCGGCACCAATCGTGTGATGATCGCGACGGGAGTCGTGGTCGTGGCCGCCGCTCTGTTCATCTTCTGGCCCCGCGGTGGAGGCGAGCTGCCCGATCCGGTAGGTGATCAGTTCTCGGTGGTGGCCGCCGACAGCGGCGCCTACGAGCCCCCGCAGACAGCCCGCCCCCGCAGCAGCGACGTGAACCTGTCCCTTGAGGCGCCGGCCGTGGTGCCCGAAGAGACCGGCGCGGATAACATCGGCAGTGGCGACACAACGCCTCCGCCCACGACAAGCCAGACGACCGAGAGCGTCGCGATCGCAAACGGCGATCCTTCACCCGACGGCAAATGGGCCATCCAGCTCGAGTCATTCGGTTCACGCCTGAATGCCCAGGAACTGGCCAACCGTCTACGCACGAAGGGGTTCCGGGTGGAGACACCCACCCTGCAATCGACGACGGGCGGCTCATCGACCAAGGTGTGGATCGCCTATTTCGAGACCCACGCCGCCGCCAAGACCTGGGCCGCGGCCCACGAGGACGAGATCGGTAAGAGCACCTACATCACCCATCGCTGATACGGGAGACCGACATGCGTAACGTGGCGATCATCGGCACGGGCTTTCACGTCCCCGAGCGGGTCGTAACCAACGACGACCTCGCCAAGATGATGGACACCTCAGACGACTGGATCCGCGAGCGAAGCGGAATCCGGGAACGGCACTGGATCGCACCGGGGCAAACCGGTCGCGAACTGGCCGCGGCCGCGGCGCGCATGGCTCTCGACGACGCAGGCGTGGAGCCGGATAATATCGATATGGTTATCTGCGCCACGGTCAGTTCAGACTGCGCATTCCCGGGCAACGGCGTGCTGCTGCAACAGGACTTGGGCTTGGGTCTGATCGCCGCCCTGGACGTGCGCACACAATGCACGGGCTTCGTCTACAGCGTGGCCACGGCGTCGGCGTTCATCAAGTCCGGACAGGCCGACACGGTGCTGGTCGTCGGAACGGAAGTGCAGTCGACGGCCCTGGATCTGAGCGACGAAGGTCGAGACATGGCGGTGCTCTTCGGCGACGGCGCCGGCGCGGTCGTCATACAGGCGACCGACGGTGAAAGCGACGTCCTCAACTCGGCCCTGCACAGCCAGGGAGAATACTGCGACGCCCTATGGTGCGAGATGCCGTCGTGCAACATCACCGGCCGCATCGACGCGGAGGTTATGGCCCAGAAACGCCATCATCCCCATATGAACGGCCGGTTGGTCTTCAAGCACGCCGTACGACGATTCAGCGAAGCCATCAACGAAGTCCTGACCGCCGGCGGCGTCGCCAAGGAGGATCTGACCCTGGTGATCCCCCACCAGGCCAACCTGCGTATCACCGAAGCGGTGGCCAAGCGTTTCGAACTCGCCCCCGAGCAGGTTTTCTCCAACATTCACAAGTATGGGAACACAACAGCGGCCTCGATCCCCATCGCCTTGGCCGAAGCCGTGCGCGAGGGGCGTCTGAAACGGGGAGATTTGATGGTGCTGGTTGCGTTCGGCTCCGGTTTCACCTGGGGAGCGAACCTGATTCGCTGGTGAGGGTCTCGAAACCCGGCGCGACTAGAAGGTTGTCTGGAGAACGAGTCCGGCCCCGCCGCCTCCGGGACGCCACAAGCCCACACGGGTAAGGGAATCCTCGTAGGTCCCGCGCGCCGTGGACTTGTCCATGTGTACGGTCACGGCAAGCTGCAGAAAGACCGTCGCGATCATAAGTCCTTCGGAATCCGCTAGATACCCTATCCCGACTCCGGCACCACCGATCAGCAGCGACGACAACAAGTCGGCTCCCAGATCTCCGCGGCCTCTGTTCGCCAGATGAACTCCCAGCCCCAGGCCCACGGCTCCGATGGCGGATCCGACCCAGTAGCCTTCTTCGTATCCGTCGAAAAGGGGGTTGTCCCCGCCGCCCATCTCGTTCCCCATTTCCCACCCGACCAGGAATCCGACCGCACCGACCGCCAGCCCGCCCATGGCCATACGGAAACCGTGGGCCTCCTCATATTCCATCGGTGGGACCTGGGCATGAAGCGGGATGGACATCAGGGTGAGACTGACCGCGATTACGAGACCGGCTTTCAAGAAGAAACCTCCGGCAACGTCAGCCGATTGGAATAAGATATTGGCTCACTGATGTGGTTGAACGTCGGGAAAGCCCCGGATTCACCGTAACTCTTCGGGCATCCCAATCCGCTTGGTCTTGAAACTCAAGCACATCAGGCCCACCGCCAACCGCTCGTTGCGCACGATCACGTCCGCTCGAACCCGGATTTCCGTGGGCGCGAAATTCCAGATGCCGATGATTCCCGCCTCGACCATGGCCTCCGCGACAGTCTGGGCCACGGCCACGGGCACCGCCAGCACACCCAGCTTGATCTCGTTCTCCTGCACGAAGTTCGCCATTTCCTCCATGGGCTTGATGACGATACCGCGGATTTCCTGACCGACAACATCGGGATTCGTATCGAAGATGGCCTG
>DAOVZQ010000380.1 GCA_030635025.1 bacterium | reverse complement strand
CAAGAAGCTCGTGGCCAACTACAAGAAGGTGAAGATCGGCGATCCGCTCGATCCCAAGACGCTCATGGGCCCGCTGATCGATGAGACCGCCGTGGCGGATTACGAGAACGCGCTCAAAGCCGTCAAGAAGCAGGGCGGGAAGATCGTGTGCGGCGGCAAGGTGCTCAAGCCCTTCGGCGCCCGCACCTTCGTGCAGCCCACGATCGTGGAGATCGACAACAGCGCCGAGATCGTGCAGACCGAGACCTTCGCGCCCATTCTCTACGTCATGAAATACAAGACCATCGACCAGGCCTTCGCAATGCACAACGATGTGCCCCAGGGCCTCTCGTCGGGCATCTACACCGACAGCGTGGCCGAGGGCGAAAGCTTCCTGAGCTACAAGGGCAGCGACTGCGGCATCGCCAATATCAACATCGGCACATCGGGCGCCGAGATCGGCGGGGCCTTCGGCGGCGAGAAGGAGACCGGTGGCGGACGCGAATCCGGCTCCGATTCCTGGAAGGGGTACATGCGCCGCCAGACCAATACCATTAACTGGGGCGGAGAGGTTCACCTGGCCCAGGGCGTGGAGTTCGAGGCCTAGTCATCGTTCACACGGCACGAACGGGTCGGCCCTCGGGTCGGCCCGTTTCTTTATGGCTGTCATCCCGAATCGGGCCCATGCTATAACCTATCCCGAACACATGACGTGGAGGACAGGAGAACCGATGACCGAGAGACAAGACTGGCAGGACGACCTGGATCGGATCTGGCCCGACCTCAAGACCATGGGCCAGGAGACCTACGACGGTTTCGAACGGCTGATCAAACACCGGGTCCGCAACGTGCTGCTGGTCGCCAGCCTCTATGACGCCTTCACACTCGAGGAGGGCGGGCGTCTCACCGAACTGCTGTTGAGTGAATACCGCGAGCTGAATCTCAGCTCGTCGCCCCAGCTCAAACGGGCCACGACCGGCGACGAGGCCCTGGATCTCATCCGCGACAAAAAATTCGATCTGGTCCTGACCATGACCCGTATCGGCGACATGCGCGCCTTCGACTTCGCCAGCAGCGCCAAGGAGATTGCCCCGGACCTGCCGGTCGTGGTCCTCGGTTACAATGCTCGCGAGCTGGATCCCATCTACAGTCTGCCCAACAGTCCCATCGATCTCTGCTTCGTGTGGACGGGCGACGTCCGCTTGCTTCTGGCCATCATCAAGTGTGTCGAGGATCGTTGGAATGTTGAGGCGGACACGCGCGACAGCGACGTCCGCTGCATCATCCTGGTCGAGGATTCGATTCGTTTCTACTCGGCCTACCTGCCGCTCATTTACACTGAGGTCATGCGACAGACCCAGGCCCTGATGGCCGACAGCGTGAACCTGTCCCAAAAGCTGCTGCGCATGCGCGCCCGCCCCAAGATCCTCTTCGCTACATGCTTCGAAGAGGCCTGGGCCTACTATGACAAGTATCGCATCTATGTGTTGGGCGTGGTCTGCGACGCGCGGTTCCCCTGGGACGGAGAACTCAAGGCCGACGCCGGCGTAGAGTTCGTCCGTCGGCTGAGACTGGATGACCAGACCCTGCCGGTCGTGATCCAGTCTTCAGAGACCGCGAATCGAGCCAAGGCGCACACTGAAGGTGCCTTTTTCATCGACAAGAAATCGCCGAGTCTACTGGACGATCTGAGCGGATTCATGCGGCGGCATTTCGGCTTCGGCGATTTCATCTTCCGCTTGCCCGACGGTACCGTGGTGGGACGCGCCCACAATACCCGCGCGCTCATCCGCGAAGTCTCGCGTGTCCCCGAAGAGTCGATCGCCTATCACGCTGAGCACGATCATTTTTCCAACTGGTTCCGCGCGCGCACCCGTTTCGGTCTGGCCAACATGATCAAGCCTCTGCACGCGAGCGAATTCGATTCGACCGAGCAGCTGCGCAAGTACATGATCGATACCTTCACCTGGCATCGGAATCAATCGCGTCTGGGCATCATTACGGATTTTTCGTTGCAGGACTTTGATGCGGGCACCGGTTTCACGCGGATCGGCACGGGCGCCCTTGGCGGCAAGGCCCGTGGTCTGGCCTTCATGAACAAGGTGCTCAATCGTCCGGAGGTTCGGGACCAGTTCCCCGACGTGGAGATCATGGTGCCGTCCACCGCCGTGGTGGCGACCGATGTTTTCGACCTGTTCATCGAAGAGTCGGAACTGAGGGATCTGGCCCTGGGGTCGAACGACGACGACGAGATCGCCGCCGCGTTCCTCAATGCAAAACTGCCGCCGGCCATCTATGACGACCTGCGGATCTTTTTGCAGGAAGTGAATTATCCGCTGGCCGTACGATCGTCCAGTCTGCTCGAGGACGCCCAGCATCAGCCCTTCGCGGGCGTCTATCGCACGTACATGATTCCCAACAACCACGAGGATCTGGCCGTGAGGCTCGACCAGCTCTGCGACGCGATCAAACTCGTCTATGCCTCCACCTTCTACAAGAGCGCCAAGTCATACCTGGCGGCCACGTCCAATCGGGTCGAAGAGGAGAAGATGGCGGTCGTCATCCAGCGTATCGTGGGCCGGAGGCATGAGGACTACGTCTACCCCAACTTCGCGGGCGTTGCCCATTCCACCAACCACTACGCCACCGACGTCATGCGCCAGGAGGATGGTGTCTGCCTGGCCGCCCTGGGGCTCGGCCGCACGGTCGTCGAAGGCGGACAGTGCCTGCGCTTCTCGCCGCGCGAACCCCAGCGCATTCTCCAGTTCGCCACCGTCGAGGACACGCTGCGCAACAGTCAGACCCGATTCCAGGCCCTGCATGTCGGCGATTCCGCGGCCTATCCGCGACCGGAGGAAGATGCCAACGTCCCGTGGCTCGACCTGGCTGACGCCGAGCGCCACGGCACCCTGGCGCCGGTCGGCTCGGTGTTTTCGGCCGAAAACGACGCCATCTACGACGGCATCGGACGCAAGGGGCCGCGACTCGTCTCCTTCGCCCACGTGCTCAAGTCCGGCCTGTTCCCCCTGGCGGACATTGTCTCGTTTCTGCTCGACCTGTCACGGCGCTGCATGAGCTGCGAAGTGGAGATGGAGTTCGCGGTCAACCTGCGCGACGGGGACGAGCCCGACGAATTCGGATTGCTCCAGGTTCGCCCCCTGGCCGCGGCCCTGGCCGCCCCCGACGTCTCGGAAGACATCTACAATTCCGACGAAGCCCTGATCGCAACCAAACTGGCCCTGGGCAACGGCCTCTACGACAACATCCGCGATATCGTGTTGGTGGATCGCGAGAGATTCGATCGTGGGCATACGCGTCAGATCGCCGAAGAGGTGGGTGACATGAACGATCGCCTGCAGGACGCCGGACGGCCCTTCATCCTGATCGGTCCGGGACGATGGGGATCTTCGGATCGTTGGTTGGGCGTTCCGGTCAACTGGGCGCAGATCGCCGGCGCGGCTGTGATCGTAGAAACGGACCTCGAGGAATTCAAGGTCACGCCCAGTCAGGGGACACATTTTTTCCAGAATCTGACGTCCTTCCGCATCGGTTACCTAACGGTCAACCAGGCCAGCGGCGGCGGAGTGTTGGATTGGGACT
>DAOVZQ010000366.1 GCA_030635025.1 bacterium | reverse complement strand
GGCGCCGACATGGTTTCCCTGCTTCACGTGGGCGAAGTATACACCGGCCGGCACATCGCGCCCTTCGGTATCCACGCCTCGCCACGCGATGTCCCGCTCGCCGGCGGGAGCCGCGACGAGCTTTGCATCCCAGACTTCCCGTCCGGCCAGATCGAAGATTCTCACACGGGCAGCCCCGTCGCCCGGCAGGCTGAATCGTATGGTCGTGGCCGGATTGAAGGGGTTGGGATACGCGGCCACGGACGGCTGGACAAGCGATGGTACATCGGTGAGCCGGGCCAGCAGCACGGCGATCGAATCGTCGATGCGCAACCGGCCGGAACCGGCCTCGTTGGGATCGCTCGTGTAGAAATCCAGGGTCGCACCGGCTCGCAGCAGGTAACGGCAAAGGCCGTTGTCCATGTCCGGATAGAGCTCCTTGAGCAACGCGGCGGCGCCGACCACGTGCGGTGCCGCGCTGCTGGTACCACCGAACCAATAGAAGCCCGTGTTGATCCATGGAGCCGGTGCGTAGACATCGCTGCCGGGAGCGCACAGGTCAACGTCGGGGCGGCCATCCACGCGCGGGCCTCGGCCGCTGTAGTCCTCGATGAGGCCGACACCCTCAGGCGAATAGGCGGCCACACTGATGGCCGAGTCGGCGGTAGCGGGCCAGGTCGCGGTATAGCCAACCTCCTCGCCGATCATCCAGGAGGCTTGGGATGTCCATCCCCAGCCGTCGTCCCCGAAATAGCCGTGTACTTCTGTTTCCGGTCCCAGGAGGTGACAGACCCAGTTGCCGTCGATGGTGCCGCCTTCCGGATCGGTGGCGACGCGCAGATCGATGCGGTGCGTTCCACGCGGCGAGACGGAGTGGTTCGAGTAGATGGTGTAGCCCCCACTCGAGAGGGTGGTGCCGTCCAGGGGCAGATCAACCCACGACAAGCCGCCGGGCACCCCAAGCTGCAGGCCCAGGTCGACGTCGTCCGTCCAGACGAAGCTCGGCCACATGATCGTATAATCGACATGACCCTGGAGAATCTGTATGTCGGTGCTCTGGAACCGACTGTGCATGTGACCAGCGGCGAGATTACCGGCGGGAATGATGAAGATCACGCCGTCGTCCGCGGCGTATTCGTTGATCATGATCTCCAGGTTGGAAGATCCGTCCAGGTACTCCCACACCCATTCGCCGTCCTCGATCAGAATGATGTCGGAGCCTTGCCCGATGGCCCAGGCGAGACCAGACTCGATGGGCAACAGGTATGGAGGTTCGTCGGCGAAGTCAAAGTTCACATGAACGGTCTCCACGCCCGGTGCAATGCCCGTCATGTCGTGCAGACCGGCCCAGCCTCCGCCCAGAATGCCGGTCACCTGTGTGCCGTGTCCCCAGTCGTCCTTCTCCGACGTCAGCAGGTTGACGCCGCGATAGTGAATGGAGCCGTCCTTGTTCCTGATGGCCCGGATACGACTCTCGCCCAGACTCAGCAGACGTTCGCCCACATCCAACAAGCCGTTTTCGTTCGTGTCGTCGCAGAGATAGAGTATCTCGCCGAGGCAGGGATCCTGATCTGTGAACACCGGAGGGCCGGAGTCGCGAGAGCCGTTGCCGTTACGATCGTTGTACAGGTAGTCGAAAGGGGCCGTGAAGACTCCATCCCCGTTACCGTATCGCGACGTGCCGTAGGACTCGACGTAATCGAGAAGTTCACCGTGTTCATAGGAGCCGGTATCGTTGATATCGACGTAGTCGCCGGAACTGAGCACGCCGTTGGCGTCCTGGTCCACCCATGCGAACGACTCGCCGCTGAGCTTGAAGAAATTCGCATGCAGGTAGTTCACGCCCGTGTCGATGTCGCAGACGATTACACCCTTGCCTGAGAGCGTGCCGCCGTCGGGCGCTTCGACCAGCCAGGCGTCTTCTGCTCCAACCTGGGGCCGGCTGCGCGACAAGGGCGGTTGTGACTTCGGTCGCCACGCGCAATCGACCGCGAGCAGGATGTCGAGTCGGTCCAGGGCGTCGAGAGACGCGAAGGGAATGCGCGCCGGATACACCGTGCGGCTGCCGACGGGTCCATCGCCGTGGTCTTCGAACTGCACGCCGAGGTCCTCGAGACTCTTGAATTCGGCGGCGCCGGGACGCGACGCGAATCGAACCGAGCCGTTGAAAGCGAGCTCAGCCTTATCCGCTGTCGTTGCAAGGTAGGCCAGGCGGCCGGCGACGGTCGTATCTGCGTGAGACGGGATCGCATCGACCAATACGAGAACCATAAGCAGGAGGCATCCGATAAAGACACGGTGGGATATATGGATCATAGCGCGTGACCTCCGCAACTGAGGCAGAATAACCCAAGGGGGGCCAATAGGTTGTGTGCGTACTATAACAGATAACGGATTTGGGCGTCAGTTGTACAATCCGATCAGGTCGGATTCACCGTCAGCAGTGTCATGTACGCCCCCACATCCTCGATCTCGTCGAATGCCCATGTCGCCGCGATGATCTCGTCCTGCCGAGCGTCGCTTATCACGCCCGATGCGTTGGCGCGGAATTTGGCGATGAGCTCGTCGTCGGTGAGCGGATTCTGAGGGCTGCCCTTGGCGTGATCGATCGTCGCGGTGAACTCGTGACCGTCGGTTGTATTGATCGTGGCGATGGCGCGCTTGGTACCGGGGAAGAGCGCGTCGATCTCCTCGTCGGCGACAACCTCGATCAGTCCGAGTAGCCTCCGAATGCGCGGGTCGAAGAGCTTGTCCTGTTCAAAGCTGTTGGGATAGACCCCACCGTCGGCTGCCACCGCCGCGATGCAGTAGGGCAAGCTGTGGTCGGCGGTCTCCTTGGTCTGCGGGTCGTACTTGCTGGGGTCGGACAGGATATCAGCGCCGCGCGTGGTTGTGCGGATGTGGATCTTGGCCACGTCCTCAGCCGTCAGGCTGTTGTCCTTCATGATCGACTGGACTGCCGACATGGGCTGGTGTGTGAGCGCCTCAGTCGGGAACGCCTTGTAGCCGCAGTCGGTGATCAGGAAGCGTTCGCCCAGGCCGTCGAGCAGGATCTCGGGTTTGAGCTCCACGTTGTGGATCACGTGTTGGAAGCCCTCCTTGCCTTCGATCACCTCGACCGGTCCTTCGTATCCCTCGCGCGCCATCATGGCGGCCAGCACGCCGGCCTGTGTGGCCAGCGGATCGGCCGTGTTCTTCATGTTGGTCAGGTGACCGGCGACCACGCCGCCCAATGTGAAGTGGCTGCTACCGGCGATGCCCGCGGCCGCCACGAGCTGGTCGGCGTCCAGGTCGTAGATTCGTCCCGCCACGAAGGGGCTGACGAATTGGGTCAGCGTGGCGTGATGCCAGCCCACCTCGCGCACGCCCGGAAAACACGCCAGGCACCAGCGCAACTCCAACTCGTAGGCGATGATCATGGCGACCAGGGTTTCGCGGCCGTCGCGGCCGAGGGCCTCGGCTGGTGAGATCGCCCCGAAGATGATATCCGACGGATGAGACGGGTCCTGCTCCCAGTAGATGTCGTTGTAGTCGAGGGCGCGGACGAGCAGGGAGTTCATCAGGGCCGCGTTGGGAGCGTTGGTGCGGGCGCCGGTGCCGATGAGCGTGGATTCGGGGGCGCCTCCGAGCGCTTCGGTGAAGCGGTACATGGCGGCCATGTCGTCGTTGGGGACAGCGGCCAGGGCGCAGCCGACACTGTCCAGCAGGAAGCGTTTGGCTTCCTTGATCGCAGCGGCGGGGATGTCTTCGTAGCGGAGGCCGAGGGTGAAGT
>DAOVZQ010000052.1 GCA_030635025.1 bacterium | reverse complement strand
CGCCGAGTCCGGCGATGCGCGCCGCCTTGGCCAATGAAGAATGTGTCTCGGTGGATCCATAGGCTGTGATCGGTCCGTCGCCTCCTCGATCGCGGGCCGCCAGCAGGGCACACAACGTGGCGCTCGACGCCGAGTCCTGGATCACGCCGCCGCCATGTCCGTCGGACCGGAAGACGTCGGGGAGATCCAGCATGCCGACCAGCCAGTCGAGCACATGGGTCTCCAGTTCGGTACACGCGGGGCTGGTGGACCACAACATGCCCTGGACGCCCAGTCCCGCCGAGAGCAGTTCGCCCAGCACCGACGGTCCCGAGGTATTGGCGGGGAAATAGCCGAACCAGCCGGGGGATTGCCAATGGGTCACGCCGGGCAGGATGATTTCTTCCAGATCGCGCATGACGTCGGCAAAGGGTTCCCCTTCACGGGGCGGCTCGGTGGGCAGGTGCGCGCGCACATCGCCCGGTGAGACGCGGCTCATCACAGGCAGCGACTCGATACGCTCCCAGTAGTCGGCGATCCAGTCGACGACTTCGCGGCCGTGGCGGCGGAATTCGTCGGGGGTCATGTGGCGGCTGTCTTCGGGCATTGCTCGTCCTCCTGTGTGGTCTGCAGTGTAGCCCATCGGCCGCTTCGGCGTAAGACCATCCGTGTGTTTCAAACAGATCGTATACGTTGTCGCGTCCCGGGTTCATAGGGAGAGAGCGTGCGCGGCGTGCAGCCCCGGGGGCCAGATCTTCCGGGGCTTGCCTGTGTCCGGCTGAGCCCTTAGTCTCATGCTGATTCACAACTTCATCGAGGCGGTACCCATGAAGTCGATGCGCATGCGGACATTATTCGTGCCGATCCTTATGACGGTTCTGTGCCTGATGATGGTCGCATCCGCCGGCGCGGCCCTGGTGCGCCCCTATCCCGGCTACGGCAATTTTCCCATGACCGTGGATGTGGCCTACCGCTGGCACGACGACGGTCGGCTGGATCTCGAGGTGATGATCGAGGTTCGCAGCGGTCACATCCTGTTCATCCGCCCGACTCGCGATCTGCCCTTCCAGGCTGATCTGGATGTCAGCGTGCGGCTCGAAGGCGTCGACGGTGCCGTCTACGAAATCGAGCATCACCAGATCATCCGCGAGATGACGTTGGAGCGGGCCGTCTCCCTGGAACGGGCCAACAACTTTACGCTCATACTCAGGGACGTGAAGTCCCCAAGTGGCGAACTGGGCGTAAGGGTTTCCGACCGACATCAGGAGCGTCGCGGCCCCCGAGCCTGGCGCGAGCATCCGCGCGCTTTCAGCGAGATGTTCTGTTACTGGGTGGCGCCGAGTCCCCCGGCCGACTTCGAGGGCTTCTCGTTGGGCGACCCGCTCTTTCTGCGCGACTACAAGGATGTCGACCTGTTCGGCCGTCGCGTCCTGCGCAACATCGACGATGTCCACACGGTCTTGCTGAACCACATTCACCTGGCCCGTCAGTACGGGCTGCGCCAGCAATACCTGCAGTTCGCCTGCGAGGTCTACCCGCCGGACCGCGAACGTGCCGCCATCCTCAACCATGACGGGCTTCTGGTGCAGATCATCTCGCGCGAGCTGCGCTTCGCCGCCTACGACACCATTCACTTCGACGATGCCCAGAAAACCCGGCTGGGTCTGGGCGATCCCGTCGTCGTTTTCCACGAGTTCGATGTGGAATCGCTGCCACCCGGCGCCTACCTGTTGAGTTGCGCCCCCCTGGACGGCCAGGGCCGCCCGTGGGTCACCGAGTTCGATGTGGTCTGGAGCATGGGTGTGCCGCGCCGTCGCGGCGACGAGGAACTGGCTCTCGCCCGACTGTTGCTCGACCCCGAGCAGGTCGCCGACTTCAAGGGAGCCGACCCGGTCCGTCGCCAGGACATGCTCGACGCCTTCTGGGCGCCGCTGGATCCGGAACCGGACACCCCCCAGAATGAGGGCTGGATCGAATTCCAGGAGCGGGTGGGCTATGTCCGCCAGCATCTGGGAGGGTTCGGGCTGGATGGCTCGATGGACCCTCGCGCCGAAGTGTATCTGCGCCTGGGGACGCCCTCTCGCATCGCCTTCGAGAAGGACGTGTCCAACGAAGCCTTGCGCACCGATCCCGACCAGGAGGAGTGGACGGATTTTCGCGGGTTCGTCGATACGCACCGGGATTCCAAGACGCTCGTGGCGGGCGGCACCTCGCCCAGCGTGAAAGCGGTCGAGGGTGCAACCGCGTTCGGTTCGGGGGTCAGGGAGATGACGGATAGCGCATCCGCTGGGAGATACGGCGGTCGGGGCTCAGGGCGATTCCCGGGATCACTTGTCGGTCCCCAGGTGGCCTCCGGTCTGCACCGTCTCGCCATGTATTCCAAAGGCAACAGTCCCGAGAGAGAGCCGGTCTCTGAGACCTGGTCTTACGCACACGGCGGATTTCCGCTCTTCACACACGCCTGGTCCGACACGACTCCCCGCGGATTCCTCTTCGGCTTCTCGTCTGACAAGGGTGGTTACGAGATGCGCAGGCAGTGGGAGTTGGCGCCCGGTCTTCGGTAGATCAATATTGCTGGCCAATATTGGACAAAATTAGTATACATTTGTTTAGTGCCGGCGGTTGTGGAGGGGGGCCGACGGCGTCACCGGAATCGGTGTTCCCTTGCGATATCCAATCGTGTCCTCGGGCGGGGACGGGATGCCGATTCAGGATGGTCTCCCGTACCCCCTCCAATCCCCATTATTATTTTACTGCCCTCCCAAGGATTCAGGCGCTACAATACCCGCGATAAGCGACCCCGTGCCGGATGGAGCCGTCATGTGTCCGACCGTTTCCGAGCGACAAGCCGTCGCCTTGATTCTAAACAAACCCGTCCACTACCAGGTGCGCCGCAGCCGACGCGCCCGCAGCCTCAATCTGCGCGTCAGTGCGCGCAAGGGGCTGGAGGTCGTGCTGCCCTGGCGTTGGACCCTGGACGACGTGGACAGCGCCCTCAACGAGCACGCCGACTGGATCGACCGCCAGGTCGAGGCCCACGGTGTTCGTCGCGGCCCGATCGTGCGTGAGATGACCACCGGCCACAGCGTGCTGGTGCTGGGTGTTCCACGCGAACTGTGCATCGAGGCTCTTGATGCCTCTCGTCGCCGGGCGAAGGTCACGGCCGACAACGACAGCCTGCGTGTCCGGTTGGGGGTTGACGATATGCTGGACCCAAAGCCGGCGGTGGAGAAGTGGCTGCGCTCCCTGGCGCGGACGCATCTGAAGGCGCGGGTGCGCGACCTGGCCGTTCTTCATGGATTTCGGCCCGGCAAGGTGATCGTCGGCGAGCGGACCACCCGGTGGGGGAGCTGCTCGAGTAAAGGGAACCTCTCGTTCTGCTACCGGCTGGTGATGGCGCCGCCTGATGTGATCGACGCGGTGGTCTGCCACGAACTCTGCCACTTGGCCCACTTGAATCACGGGCCGCGTTTCCATGCGCTGCTGGACAGGGTCTGTCCGGACCACAAGCGGCTCATGACCTGGTTGCGTGATCGCCACGACGACATGTTTCTGTAGGTGGGCCGACACGGTTGGTGGGTGTCGACCTGTCGTGGGGGCGCTCGTCGGTCACATCCTGTGACCGGCTCGCTCGGCCTTCAGCCCCTTCCGCCATCCATGGCTGCAGGGGCTTGCGGACGCCCCACGACAGGGCGACGCTCACCAACAGTGTCTCCAACTACAGGAGGGTTCAGGAGTCGATGGGTGTTCCGTTGAGGGGGATCATGCCATAATGGGGACAACCGGGAGGACGGACCGTGAGTGATCTTTTCAAACGCGACCATTGCCTTGGCATCCTGCACGAGTTTACCAAGACCGAAGGGCTTCGCCGGCATGCCTATGCGGTAGAGGCAGCCATGAAGGCCGCCGCCGAACGGACCGGTAACGATGTGGCGTACTGGAGCGCGGTGGGCCTGCTGCATGACTTCGATTACGAAATGTATCCCGAGGCGCCGGACCATCCGCTCAAGGGCGCCGACATACTGCGTGAGCGCGGCTATCCGGAGGCCTTTGTGCGCACCATCCTGTCGCATGCTTCATACACGGGCGTGCCGCGTGAGGATGATTGTGCGAAGTGGCTGTTCGCGGTGGACGAGCTCTGTGGGTTTTGCATGGCCTGCGCCATGGTCCAGCCCGACAAGAAGATCGCGCAGGTGAAGGTCAAGTCGGTCAAAAAGAAACTGAAGAAGAAGGACTTCGCGGCCAAGGTGAGCCGGGAGGATATTCACGAGGGGGCCGAAGATCTGGGGCTGGAGTTGCCCGAGGTTATCGAGCATGTGCTTGGGGCGCTGGTGCAGGTTGGGGATGATCTGGGTTTGTGAGACAATAACCTGGGGTTGCGTGGGCGATTCAAACCAAGCCATGTTTTAGTCGTCAAGATCATGGATCAAAAACAGGGTCACACGTGTGACCCTGGGCGAGATTAAACAACAAGCGCCGGGCCCCGCGGCCCAGCGCTTGTCTTGTTCTCGTATTCAGACTACCGCTCGTGCCAAGCCGCCAGCACTTCCGCCTCTCGCTCCGCCGTCAGTCCAGACCGCATATTCAGCGTCCGTGTCTCGGGCAGTGTCTTCCACCAGTCCAGCGTATCGCGCACCGTCTCGGTGATGGGCCGGAATGTCAGTCCCTGCGCCAGGGCACGGTCCACGCGGATCGTGCCCACGCCCGCTTCCATGGTCGTGGGGATCCAGCAAGGCATGTCGCTCCAGGCCTCCACGCTCTGCTCGGCCAGGAAATCCTGGTCGGCCCAGGTGAAGGTGGCGTTGGAGCCGGAGATCCGCTTACTGATGTCGAGCAACTCGCCCATGGTCATTTCGCCAGGAGGCGAGACGGTATTGAACAGGCCGCAGACTTCACGTTCGATACAGTCGACGATGAACTCGGCCAGATCGCGCACGTCGATGACCTGGGTCGGTTCGTCGGGGGAGTGGGGTGCCAGCACCTCGCTGCCCTGGGAGACGCGCACGGGCCAATAGGTGAAACGGTCGCTGCGGTCCAATGGGCCGACGATCAGGCCGGGCCGGATATTGCAGACGCGGCCGGGCATGGACGCCTCGGCGGCCTGCTCGCACAGGGCCTTGAGCGGACCGTAGGATTCGGCGGTCACGTCCTCGATGGACTCGTCGTCGATCTTGCCCACGGCCGAGTCTTCGTTGAGGCCGATCTCGTTGAAGTCGGCGAAGACGGAGATCGTTGATATGAAGACGTAGTGCTTCACATGGTCACGCAGCAGATCGGCGGACATTTTGACGATGCGCGGGACGTAGCCGCATGTGTCGATCACCGCGTCCCATTCGCGACCTTCGAGGGCCTCGAGTTGGTCGTCGCGGTCGCCGACCAGTCGTTCCAGGTCCTGGAACAGGTCGGGGTTGGAGCGGCCGCGATTGAACAGGGTCACCTCGTGACCGCGAGCACGCGCGTACTTGACCGTGTGCGGTCCCAAAAACCGTGTACCACCCAGCACCAGGATTTTCAGGCGTTTGGCGGCCTTGTGACGGGTGAACGCCGCGTTGGCCGAGCGGGGCAGCAGGGTCCCGAGGCCCGCGAGGGCTCCGCCGGCGGCGGCCGTCTTCAGAAAGTCGCGTCTGTGCATGGTCATGGGGTCGTCTCCTGTCGTCTGGCGGCCAGCCGCTGTTGCGCGGCGCCGAGGAACAGTCCCACGGCGCCCCAGGCGGCGGCGATGGGCACTGCGGTGAAGGCGATGCCGGCCAGTCCGAGGCCGGCGCGAATCAGGGCGTCGAAGACTCCCGCACCAAGGGCGTCGCCGCCGCGATAGACGAAGGTGTCGATGAAGCTCTTCGCCTTGTACTTCTGTTCGATAGGCACAATCGTGTACAACGTTTCGCGCGCCGGGCGGATCAGGGCGTAGTTGCCGGCCCTGCGGACCACCTGGAAAATCACCAGCACCACCAGCACCGGGGCCCAGCCCAACACGAGGAATCCGGCCACCGTCAAGAGCGGCAGCAACGTCAGGGTGACGCCCACGCCGACACGCGGAATCAACCGTCCCGCCACCACGATCTGCAACGCGAGCGTGAGCAGGTTCACCCATAAATCGATACGCGCGAAGAGGGCGGCGCGGGCGGCGCGTTCGACCACCGCCGCGCCCACGATATGCGCCTGTTCGAAGTACAGGAACGTGGAACTCAGGCTGTACAGGAAAAGATAGGCGCTGATGCCCAGCAGGTACGGGGAGCGGAACGTCGTGGTGATGCCGCTCAGGAAACTGCCGCGGGCCGTGTCGTCCGTGACGCGCCAGTCGGGACGCGCGGCGCCGTCGGCGAAGCGTCGGCTCAACCTCGTGACGCAGCGCACCGCGAGTTCGAGCAGCACGACGGAGATCAGGATCAGGTTCACCCGGCCGATCACGTCCACCAGTCCGGCGGTAATGCTTGCTCCGATGATGGCGCCCACCGTCCCGCCCATGGCGATGAAGCCGAACAGGCGCTTGCCGCGCTCCAGGTCGTAACCGTCGGCCATGAAGGCCCAGAACAGTGAAACCGCCCACATGTTGTAGACGCTCACCCAAACATAGAAAATACGTCCCAACGTGATTTCGGCCGACCCGGACATGAACTTCGCCAGTACGAAGAACATCACCATGTTCAGCATGAAGAAGCGGTAGACGGCGGGTATGAAGGCGCGCGTCTTGAAACGGTTGACCAGCAGGCCGAAGACGGGCGCCGCCAGGAGCATCACGCCCAGGTTCACCAGGTAGAGCTGCGGCAAGGTGTTCACGCCGCCGGCCAGACCCATCTCTTCGCGCAGTGGTCGCAGGATGTAGTAGCCGCAGAGCACGCAGAAGAAATAGGCACACGACAGGAGGGCGACGCCGATCTCCTCGTCGCGGACTCCGGTGATTTTTCCGAGCAGTTTGTGGATCATTGCGTAAGCCTAGCAGGGGTTGTCGTTATGGAACAGGAAGACTACGAGGCGGCGGTGTTTTTGTTCGGGTGGGTGATTGTTTGTGATGATTGTACACAATCATATCAAGTGCTATGCTTGTCATACGAATTTTAACGAGTCATAGTCACTGGGCGTCTTTCTTTTGTCCCGCTCGAAAGGTTGACCATGTACCGCACAATAGTCCTGCTGCTGATCCTGACCCTGGCCGCCGGTGCCGCTCTCGCACAGGCGACTCCCAAGAACATGACCGCTGGGGCCGGCGTCTACGTCGTGACCACCAGCGACGGTGACGACGATGAAAGCATGGAAGGCTACGCTCTCACCGGTACCATGGCTCTCGGACCGGGCTCCGCCGTTCGTGGCCACCTGTATTTCACCACCCACGAAGAAAACGATGATCTCAAGCTCGATGGCTTCGACGGTCAGTTCCTGCTGGGCAGCAACCTGAACCGGTTGGGCTTCAAGATGTACGCCCTCGGCGGTTACTGGAAAGAGACGCTGAAGCTGGACACCACAACCAAAACGACGTCTCCGGAGCTGGATTTCGCCGGATTCATGGCCGGCCTGGGCATCGGCTACAATTGGCCGTCCGCGGCCCTGGACTTCTGGGTCGCATGGCGCGATCCCGGCGAGTACAAGGACTACATGGAGGGACTGACCGGAGTGGAGCCCGACATAAGCATGGGCGCGGGCGCATTGAGCTTCGGTTTGCGCTTCTGATTCGCCGAGCGGCGTGAGCAAACGCCGCGGGTGTGAGTCTCCACCACAGGTTTCGTTGATGCGACCGCCCCCAGGGGCGGTCGCTCATGTTTATACATGACAATGCGTTGGGCGGCTCTGGTTGTGTCGGGCCGAGTCGGCACAGAGTCTGCAAGACACCCATCAACGGAGACGCACCCCATCGAGGAGACAAAATCATGAAGACCCGCACCCAACTCCGAAACATCCTCCTGCTGACCGTCGCCGCCGCTATCCTGGCCCTCGCGGGTTGTAGCGAAGACACGCCTCTCGGCCCCACCGCCGAGCCCCAGGCCGAGGCGCCCATCCTGCCCGACGCCGAGATGATGAGCGTTGATTTGGGCTTCTTCGATCAGGGCAAGGATTACGACAAGGCCGCCGGTCGTCAGAACTTCTTCAACGCCTATCTGCGAGCCGTGATAGTGACGGGCATGACCGAAATGGTTCTCGCCCCTCCGATGGCCGCCTTCTCCCTGGCCATCCACACGGTGCCCAGTTATCAGCCCGACGGGTCGTGGCTGTGGATTTATACCGTCGTCAATGGCGAGCAGGAAATTCAGATCAGACTGCGCGGCACCATCTCCAGCGATCATGTGGACTGGGAAATGCGCGTGACCGCATTGGATGAAGGCTTCGAGAACGAGCTGTGGTTCGACGGCACCACGCGCGACAACGGCAACACGGGCCACTGGACCTTCTACGATGCCGGACAGAGTGGCGCCCCGGCCGGTGAGCTATACTGGGAAAATCGTTTCGACGCCAACACACTGCGCATCGTGGCCTTGGCCGGCGACGACACCGGTGACGAGTTGATCTTCTCCGAGGACGGCAACCTGCATCGTATCGACCACCACGACGCGGGCACGGGCGACGACAGCTTCATCCGCTGGAACGAGACCGACGGCACAGGCAGCCTCATGGTCCCGGACTATAACGGTGGCGTGGAGGCCTGCTGGGACGAGAACCAGTTCGACGTCGATTGCAGCATCTGAACCGACTACATTGCGACGAAAGGCGGCTCCCTAGGAGCCGCCTTTCCTTGTATGAATGATCGGGGTATACTGGTGTGAGATAGACGACTTCTCTCATCGAACGAGGTATGCCACATGACCGTCAAGATCACGATCTGCCTATGTCTGCTTGCGTTCCTGGCCCTGATCGTCGCTGGTTGCGATGGTGACGGCAGTCTGGATATCAACGTTACACTCGACGAGCTATGGCCCAGCGAGGACGGGCGCGCGTGGACCTATGATCTGCGCAGCACGGTCTCGGCTACTCAACTTGACGCGGCGCTGACATCAAGCGAGGACCTGCCTACCATACACAAGATGCGAGCGCTCATGTCCTCCTTCGCCCACACAGAGACACCGACGAACTATGACTCCGTGATGCGAACCTCCTTCGAGGGCGACATCACCACGGATTCCGGAGTGACCGGGCAGCATTTGACGGAAATATTCCTCGAGCCCGGGAAAGATGCCGCAGTCACACGTGATTTCAGCAGAGGCATCCTGCCCATGTTGTGGCAGGCCCGGCCCGATCTGCGCGACCGCTTGCCGGCACCGGACAAGTCGAATGGCATGTTCGGCCCCTATGGTGTGACCGGGTATTGCTGGGAAAAAACAGACGAACGGATATGCGGGTACGGGGATTTGAGCACGAATATCAGCTGGTTGTATCTGCAGTCGCCCCTGAGGCTGGGCGCCACATTCGATCTGCAGCTCGTACCCGAGATCGTGGACGACATCTGGCTTCACGGTCTGGTGGTGCGGCAGTTGAACTGGATCCAGGGCGACATCACCTACAAGCGCGCGGTGGAAGTGTTCACGTTGATCGATATGGGGCTCACGGATATGGTCGACGATACCGGGGAAATCATCGGTACCCATCATCCATTCGCGTGCTACGTAACCATCTTCGCGCCGGGTGTCGGCCCCGTGTACACGCACGAGTGGCGGGCCTTGAACATCAGCACCGCCTACGATCCCGTCGGCATACCGACGCTCGTCGACATCGAAGCCGTGCTGACCGGGACGGTTGTTCCGGAAGATTAGAGCCAGAACGCCACGCCGAAAGTCACCTTCGATGCG
>DAOVZQ010000026.1 GCA_030635025.1 bacterium | reverse complement strand
GAAGGACTCGGACTGCCGACTCGCTTCGCCATCCCCCAGGAGACGTTCATCTCTCCTGAAACCCACGGCACCTGGGAGCGGATCAGCGAGGACACCATGTTGTGGCGCCTGCGGGTGGAATCGCCGGGAGCCCTGTCGATCAACCTGGGCTTCACGCGCTACGACATGCCCCGCGGGGGACATCTGCTTATCTATCCGGCCGACGGAAGCGCCAAGGCCATCGCCTTCACCGACGCCGACAACAAGGTTCACGGCGAGCTGTGGACGCCGGTGGTCGAGACCGAGGCGCTGGTCGTCGAAGTTGAAGTGCCCTTCAAGGCCGTGGATCGTCTCAACCTGGAGCTGACATCGGTCAACACCGGCTATCGCAAGTTCGGTGACCTGTTCCCGGAGAAATCCGGCACCTGTAACATCGACGTGGTCTGCTCCGAAGGCGACGATTGGCGTGAAGACATACAAACCGTAGCGGTACTCTCCACCGGCGGCACCACTTTCTGCACCGGCTTCATGATCAACAACACCGCCGAAGATGAGACCCCCTTCTTCATGACGGCCTACCACTGCAACATCCACAGCACCCAGGCCGCATCGCTCGTGACCTACTGGAATTTCCAGAGTCCCGTTTGCGGCCAGCAGGGCGGCGGGGACCTGAGCCAATTCATCACCGGGTCGGTCCTGCAGGTCGAGTCCGCAGCTTCCGACTACACCCTGGTTGAATTGGACGCCCAACCCGACCCGTCCTGGAACGTCGCATACGCCGGCTGGGACAACAGCGGTGTCGATCCCACCAGCGCGGTTGCGATCCACCACCCCAGCACCGACGAGAAGAGCATCAGCTTCGAGAACGACCTCGTCACGACCGCAACGTATCTCGGCGACGTTGCACCCGGCGATGGCACTCATTTCCGCGTGAACGACTGGGATCTGGGCACCACCGAGGGCGGCTCATCGGGCTCTCCCCTCTTCGACCAGAACCATCGCGTCGTGGGCCAACTCCATGGCGGCTATGCGGCCTGCGGCAACGATCTGGCCGACTGGTACGGCAAGCTGTCGATCTCATGGGCGGGCCTCGGCGCATACCTGGATCCCCTGGGCTCCGGCGCCACGACCCTGGATCTGTTCGCGCCCTACCTGACCGGAATGCGCGTCAGCGCCGGCAACTACGATCTTGCGGGTGACGCGGGCGGCCCGTTCACCCCCGCCACGTTCGATTATGTGATCAGCAACAGCGGCGACGTTTCGCTGGACTACCAGGTGACCGCAGACCAGACCTGGATCGACGTCGCCAACGCCACCGGCACGATCGCGGCGGGCGGCGACGCCACCGTGACGATCTCGCCCAACACGGCCACCAATGCGCTCGACATCGGTAGCTACCACGGTTCGCTGAATTTCGTCAACCTGACGAACGGTGACGGCGACGCCACCCGCGCGGTCAACCTGCAGGTGGGCGTTCCGACCGTGGTCTACAGCTTCTACATGGACACCGACCCCGGCTGGACCACCGAGGGCGACTGGGCCTGGGGACAGCCCCAGGGCGCCGGCGGCCAATACGGCAATCCCGACCCGACCACGGGCCATACCGGCCCCAACGTCTACGGCTACAACCTGGCCGGCGACTACGCCAACACGCTGCCTGAGCGTCACCTGACCACTACGGCCCTCGACTGCACCAACCTGGAGGCCGTCACGCTGAAGTTCCGACGCTGGTTGAACGTGGAGCAGCCCGCCTACGACCACGCCTACCTGCGGGTCAGCACGGACGGGATCACCTACACGACCTTGTGGGAAAACGGCGCGGTGGTCGAAGACAGCGCCTGGAGTCAGGTCTCCTTCGATATTTCGGTCATCGCCGACGGCGAGCCGACCGTCTATGTGCGCTGGACACAGGGCACCACCGACGGTAGCTGGCAGTATTCGGGCTGGAATATCGACGACGTGGAGATCTGGGCCCTGCAGTCGTCCCAGGTCAGCGACACATCGGGTCCGAACCGGCGCCCGGCGACGCTCATGCCCAACGTGCCCAATCCGTTCAACCCCATGACCGTGATCGCCTTCGAGCTGGACGTACCGGCCCGGGCGACCCTGGCGGTCTTCGACCTGCGCGGCCGCCACGTGCGCACGCTGCGGGACGAGCTCCTGGACGCAGGCCGTTACGAAGCGACCTGGGACGGCACCGACGCAAGCGGCGTCGAGGCCCCCAGCGGCAGTTATGTCTTCCGGTTGACCGCCGGAGGCGTGACCCAGGTCCACAAGGCCTTGCTGGTCAGGTAGATCGGCTGATCATCTAGCGTATCGCGGGCGCATGTGGTACACTCTGCATGTGCCCGCGAGGGCCGTAACGACACCGATGCCGGACATTCCTCTCGCAGGCACGCGTCAGGGAGGGTCGACATGACGGTCAGGATCTACAGCGCGCCGTACTACTACACTTCGGCGTGTGACATTCCAGGTGAAGCTTGTCGTCTACTGACCAAGCTCGCCCGCGAAGAGGTCAATCTCCTCGCCTTCAACGCTCTTCCCATCGGGCCCGACGAAACCCAGCTCATCATCTACCCCTTCAATACGACGTGGCTCGCCGACGTGGCGCGTCACACGGGGCTGAAGTTGAGCGGACCCCACCACGCGTTCATCGTCCAGGGCGACGACGAACTCGGAGCTCTGGTGATGATTCACCAGCAGCTCAGCGACGCAGGCATCAACGTGGAGACCTCGAGCGGACTCGCGGACGGCAAGGGTGGCTACCGTTACATCCTGCACGTTCACGAGGATGACTTCGAGAGAGCGGCGGAAATTCTGGGAGCCTCACACCAGCCCTCGAAGTGGGACAACTTCGAGTTGAAGATTCCGCGCGCGTTCGAAGCGAAGATGTAGACCGGATCGTGGGAGCCGGACCCGCGGGACAGGTCGGCGAGTAGACGCGGCTCAAGCAGCGCGCGAGGCTGTCGTGCGCGCCAGATAGCTGCGCAATTCGGAATCCGCCAATCGGCGGTCCAGACGTTCCTCGTACAACATGACCCAGCGCATGATCGGACGCGAGGCCTGCTTGAGCAGCAGGCGCAGGGATTCGCGCGCCGTGGCGTTTCCGCGCACCCAGCGCGAACGGATCACGCGTGTGGCGGCGGCCTCGAGGCGGGCCTGGGCCTGGCTGCGGATCTCGCGAACCTTGAGGGCGTCGTTGGCGCCGTCGAGCAGCTCGTCGATCATGCCGTGGGCCTCGTCGACCAGGGAAGCCTGCGACAAGGTGGTGAGATGGGTACGTCCTTCGCCGTTCCAGACGGAGGCGAGGAACTCTGCCGGCGTGTCGGCCAAAGCCTCTGTATAGGCCCGCCCGACGGCACCGGTGTGGGTGTCGCTCGACGCGGTCAGCGGCAGCCGCAGCTCTTCGGCCAGGCCGGCGGTGATCAGGTTCTGCAGAGGGGTACGAGCAGCGTTCAGCTCGAGCATGTCAAAGCGGGCGGCGATGGAGGGCACCAGCGAAAAATCGACCTCGCCGCGGCGCATCTCGTCACGCTCCCACCAGGTGGGATGGTTGTACTGGCAGCGCAGACCATGATGCTTAACGAAGCCGAGCATATCGTCGAGAGTGCGGACACGCGCCTTCAGCAGCGCATACATGTCCGGGTCCAGCCCGTAGACGTTCACGTGGATGGTGAATCCGATGGTCGGATCGTAAAGCGTATGCTCCACGCCGGGAATCACCAGGGCGCGGTCGGCCTCGGGCAGTTCGCGCATCAACGTCTCATAACCGTCCATGGTGTCGTGGTCGGTCAGGGCGAAGTAGTCCATGCGCATGCGCTCGTCCGGATGGTTCAGGGCGGCCTCGAAGAGAGCGCGCGGATGCAGCGCTTTCATCGGCGGCACGTCGAACGAACAGGAAGAGTGAACGTGCAGATCGGTTTTGCGTAGGATCGATGTCATGGTCATATAAGCTACGTCTCCGTGAACACGGCGCCAGGGGGTCCGCTCGGTAATCTCGCAAGGTTCGTGCCGATTAATGAGTTACAGTTTCGTCCGGTCGTTTGATCCCACGACCGCCCCCCTCCGGGCAGGTTCGCGCACCAGATCGAGTATACGGCGTGTAAGCCGCCGGGTTGCCTCGCCGTCGATATGACCCAGCCGCTCCTCGGCCAGCGAACGCTGTTCGGGACTCCTCAGTCCCATGCGAATATGCACAGCCTGAACCAGCTCATCCGCCGAACATACGGCCACGCTCTCGGCCAAACGCTCCCGTGACGGCGGCAGATCGACCGGCCAGGCCGCCGGCTCCAGACTGCGGGCCAGCACGGCCGGCGTGTCGAAGAGCAGAGCCTCCCAGAACGCACCGGACAGATCGCTGACCGTGCAATGTGCACCGGACACATGGACGTGGGAGCTGCCCAGGGCCGGCAACACCCGTGCGCCGGTCGCCTTGGCGAAACGCGCCACAATCCCGGAGTCCGAAAGTGGATGGGGGGACAGGACGATGTCGCAACATCGGGCCAGCTCGCGGAAAGGTTCGAGCCATCGCTTCGACATCAACAGTCCACGACTTTCGACCTCAGGCCCCCAGGTGGGCAGGACCAGAACGACGGGCCTCCCCCCGGGCGCCGGATTTTCGAAGCGACCGCCTCCAGCCAGGAACCGATCCAGGTGCAAGTACCCATCCGGTGCGAAGGACCAGTCGTGGACGGTTACTTTTCCCTGACGATACAGTCTGGCGCCCGGCGGTTCGTCGCCCGAGCCGGCCAGGCGAACACCGTGCAATCGACGCGCGGCATCGGCGCTTGTCCCCGGCTTGCCGCTGCGCCCGTGGGAGAGCACGACCAGGTTCACCGGCCGGTCCATCTCGACCAGCGGGCCCATCATGGCGTCATAGTTGAAGTGGGCCGTGACGATCACGTCCAGGTCGTGATGATCCACGGCTCGGGCGGCGATCGCCGGCTCTTGTCCCGGCTCCAGCAATACGCAGGGCGCATCGGGGAAGTCGCCGCGCACCAGTGCACGGGCGCTCTCACCCAAGAACCAGACGCCGCCCAATTCGGCATAAAGACCGCGCACGTGGGCATAGATATGCAAGCGACTCCATCCAGGGATGGGGCTGTAGAGCCACCAGCCGATACGCGGCACGCTTTCGCGGAGTCGGGTGCTGTCGATGCCTTCGGTGTGGGGCAGCATCACTAGCTCGAGACCCAGGTCGCGCAGGATGGGGTCGCCCCAGTGGCGGCGGTAGGTCCGAGCGTCCCAATCATCACCATGAAAGACGCGTGACACGCGATATTTACGACAGAGCGCGGTACGGTCGCTGCTCACGACGACCACGTCGGCCAATCCCAGCTCACGCAAGGCCGTGGCGCGTTCCTGTTCGGAGTTGGCCGGCTGAACACCCTTGTAGTCGCGCACGGCAGCGTCGGTATGCACACCGACCACGAGCCGGTCGCAACGCGCGGCGGCGCGGCGCAACAGGTTCACATGGCCTTCATGACAGAAGTCGTAAACACCGAGGGCGAGCCCCGTGACGCGACGACGCTGCGCACGCACGGCGAGCAGCACGGTCACGATCACCGCGAGACCGCAGGCGACCAATGTGACTTGAGTGAACATGTCGTCTTTATCGGCCGCTCGTATGCTATCTTGATCTTTCCTGAAGGAGATGGACATGTGCGGTAGATTCACATTGGCGCTGTCGCCGGAGGAGCTTGCCCAGCTCATGGCGCTGGATGCAGCCCTCGATATCGAATTGGGCCTGTCCCCCCGCTTCAACATCGCGCCAGGACAGGATTTGTTGGCGGCGGTACAACCGACCCCCAACGATGCGCGCGAGGCCCGCACGTTCAAGTGGGGGCTGGTCCCCGGTTGGGCCAAGGACGCGTCCATCGGCAACCGCATGATCAACGCCCGCGCGGAAACGGCGCCCGAAAAACCGTCGTTTCGCGAGGCCTTCAAGAGCCGGCGCTGCCTCGTACCCGCCAACGGTTTCTACGAATGGCAGCGACAAGACAACAAGAAGCAACCCTGGCTGTTCAGAGTGATCGACGAACCCGGTTTTTGCATGGCCGGCCTGTGGGAAACTTGGCGCCAGCCCGACGGCGCCCCCCTGCACACCTGCACGATCCTCACCACCAAGGCCAACGACCTCCTGCGCCCCATCCACGACCGCATGCCCGTCATCCTGCACCGCGAAGACTACGAACGCTGGCTAACAGCCCAACCCGATGCGTCCGCCGGCCTACGCGACCTGCTGAGCCCCTTCCCCGCCGAAGCCATGGAAGCCTGGCCGGTCAGTTCTCTGGTCAACAGTCCACGGAATGATGGACCGGAGTGCGCGGAGCCGTTGGAAGAGCATCCCGAAGAGGAACCGGGCGGACAAATGTCACTGCTATAAATTGAGGACTCAATCGTGATCCTAGGGTCGAATGTTGTCGATACCGACAAAGTCAGGGATGCATATACCCAGTTGCGAGGCCGTCTGAAGGGCTCTGTAGCCATGGATGGCGAAAGAGCCCGAAAGCCGAGCGATCCGGTCACAGGATGTGACCGGAAAGCGGGCCTCGCAACTGGGTATATGCATCCCTGACTTTGCCGTCATTGCATAACAAACGAATCCAACACCACGACCGAGTCCTCAAGGAATCTCCACGATCTTGATCAGATTGGTCGTCCCCGTCTGATGCAGCGGCAACCCCGCCGTAATAACCACGGTCTGACCAGGCTTGCATATCCCGCACTCGACGGCCTTGTGAAGCGCATCCCCCTCGAGCTCGTCCAGATCGTCACGCGGCGCGGCCATGATGGGTACGGCGCCCCAGACCAGGGCCATCCGGCGCCAGGTCGCCTCGTCGTCGGTCATGGCCAGGATGGGCTGCGGCGGGCGGTGTTTGGCGACGAGCCGGGCGGTGCTGCCCGATCGGGTGAGACAGAGGATGGCCGCGGCGTTCACTTCGGCGGCCATTCGCACTGCGGAGTGAGCGACGGCCTCGTCGGTGGTCATCGATCCATGCGAACACCAGCGCTGGCCCCACGACTTGTAGGGAAACGCGGCCTCGGCGGCCTCGGCGATGCGCGCCATGGCCTCCACAGCAGCGATCGGGTGTTCTCCAACGGCGGTTTCTTCGGAGAGCATGATCGCGTCGCTGCCGTCGAGAACGGCGTTGGCCACGTCCGACACCTCGGCCCGCGTGGGCAGGGGGCTTTCGACCATGGACTTGAGCATCTGCGTGGCGGTGATCACGGGCTTCGCCACGGCGTTGGTCTCGAAGATGAGCGACTTCTGTACGGCCGGGACCTGCTCCATGGGAATCTCCACGCCCAGGTCGCCGCGGGCCACCATGATCCCGTCCACCAGCGGCATGATCTCTGCCAGATTGTCGATCCCCTCACGCTGCTCGATCTTGGCTATGAGCGGTACGCGACGGCCGACCTCGTCCATGGCTTCCAGACACATACGGACATCGGCGGCATTGCGCACGAAGGACAGGGCCACGTAGTCGATATCGTTTTCCAGGCCGAAATGAAGATCGGCCCGATCCTTCTCGTCCATGATGGGCGCGCTGATGCTGCCGCTGGGCAGGTTGATGCCCTTGTTGGAGTTCAGTTCGCCGCCGACGATCACGCGGCAGTGAATGTCCGGGCCGTCGACCGATTCGACACACATGTTGAGAGCGCCGTCGGCCAGCAGGAGGGTGTCGCCGACCGACACGTCGCCGGGCAGATCCTTGTAGACGAGGGAGACCTCGTCGGCGTCGCCGGGCACGTCGCGGGAGGTCAGCGTGAATCGGCCTCCGACCTCGATCCTCACCGGCCCGTTCGCGAAGGTGCCGATGCGGATCTTGGGACCCGCCAAGTCCTGCAGGATGGCGACGGGGCGACCCAGCTTCGCAGCCACCTCGCGCACGTCACGGATGGTGTCGAGCTTGGCCTCGCGCGAGCCGTGGGAGAAGTTGAGGCGAACGACGTCCAGACCGGCGGTCATGAGGCGCTCGAGCATCTCGCGTGAGCGCGTGGCCGGGCCGACGGTGCAGACGATTTTTGTGCGGCGCATGGGACTCCTTTCCTGTGTGGAGGGGAGTCTAGCATCGGGGGACAGGGGGAACCAGAGCGCTCTTCAGATACGGGTCAGGTCAACGGACAAGCGCCTGGAATTGGTGGACGGCGTCTTCCTGCTCCTTGGTCTCAATGGAACCGGGACGGAGCATTCTGATTTTCACAATGGCCTCATCGGCGGTCAGGCCGCCTGAGACGAAATATGCGGCCAGAAATGTACCTGTTCGGCCCATTCCACCGTGACAGTGTATCCCGACTCTTCCTGCTTTTTCCAGTCGTTCATCGGTTAGCTGGACGAACCGGCTGAGTTGCTCCATGGATGGAGCTGTGTAATCGATGACCGGCAGATGGACAGACGTGACATCAAATCCAGCCAGAAGCGTCGTGTCGGGCTCGGCTTCCGTGAGGGTGAAAAGCAAGTCGATACCTTTGGCCCTCAGAAAGGCGAAGTCGTCCTCCAGGGACACGGTTGTCCCCGGCTTCGACATTCCGGCCAGAGATTCATCGATCACCCAGGAGAATCCGGCCTGCATCTTCGATTCGGCTGGGTCATTATTCACCACGACATCACCCGCGATCCCGAATGTCGAATAACACACCAGGGCGACAACAACGCCTGAAAGGAGTACAAGCTTCCCGCTGATCAATCGACATCCCCCACCGGATAACTCAGCTTCGCCATGTGTTCGTACGTCTGCCAATGCAGATCCAGGCTTTCCTGGGCCGACACCAACAACTTGGCGGCCGCGTCCGGGTCGCTCTTCTTGAGAATCTGGAAACGGTTCTCTCCCGCCGCAAACTCGGCGAAGGGAATCGACGGCGCCTTGCAGTCCAGCTTGAGGGGCGCTTGTCCCAGGGCGATCCGTCGCGGGTCGAAACGGTACAGCGGCCAGTAGCCGCTCTTGACCGCAAGATCCTGCTGGGTGAGTCCGTCGCCCATGTCGTAGCCGTGCTCGATGCAGTGGCTGTAGGCGATGATCAACGACGGGCCGGGGTACGAGGCCGCTTCCTGGAACGCGTTGACCGTCTGGCTGTCCTTGGCGCCGAAGGCCACCTGGGCCACGTAGACGTGACCGTAGGTCATGGCCAACAGGCCGAGATCCTTCTTGCCGAGCGCCTTGCCGCCGGTGGCGAATTTGGCCACGGCGCTCATGGGCGTGGCCTTCGATGACTGGCCGCCCGTGTTGGAGTAGACCTCGGTGTCGAGTACGAGAATGTTCACGTCCTTGTCGTTGGCCAGCACGTGATCCAATCCGCCGTAACCGATGTCGTAGGCCCAGCCGTCGCCTCCCACGATCCACACGCTCTTGTCGACGAGGTAGTCGGCCAAACTGAGCAAACGCCGGGCGTCGGGCGTACCGACATTGGCCAGCTTCGACTTCAGTTCGGCGACCCGGTCCCGCTGGGCCATGATGCCGGGCTCGTCGGACTGGTCGGCGTCGAGAATGGCTTTGACCATCTCGTCACCCACGGTACCGGCGTTGGCCTTGAGCGACGCGCGGGCCGACTCGGCCTGCATGTCCACGGCCAGGCGGAAGCCCAGGCCGAACTCGGCGTTGTCCTCGAACAGGGAGTTGGCCCAGGCCGGTCCGCGACCGCAGGCGTTGGTCTTGTAGGGCGTCGTGGGCAGGTTGCCGCCGTAGATGGACGAACACCCCGTGGCGTTGGCCATCAAGGCCCGGTCGCCGAAGAGCTGGGTCATGAGCTTGATGTACGGCGTCTCGCCACACCCCAGGCACGCGCCCGAGAACTCGAAGAGCGGTTCAAGGAACTGGGTGCCCTTGACGTTCAGCTTGATCTTGCTGCGGTCGGGATCGGGCAAGTCGAGGAAGAAGTCCCAGTTGACGGCCTCTTCCTTGCGCAACGGCATCTGCTCGGCCATGACCAGGGCGCGGCGCGTGGGATCCTCGCGATCCTTGCCCGGACAGACCTCGACACACAGGTTGCACCCGGTGCAGTCCTCCGGCGCCACCTGGATCGTATATTTGGCGCCCTTGAAATCCTTGGCCGTATAGTCGAGGGACTTGAAGGTCGAAGGCGCCGAATCCAGGTGCTCGGGATCGTAAGCCTTGGCGCGAATGGCCGCATGAGGACAGACGAACGCGCACTTGTTGCACTGGATGCAGAGATCGCTCTCCCACACCGGAATTTCCTGGGCGATGTTTCGCTTTTCCCAGGCTGTGGTGCCCAGGGGCCAGGTCCCGTCGGGCGGGAATGAACTCACCGGCAGCTGATCGCCCTTGCCGGCCAGCATCATGGCGGTGACTTGCTTAACGTAATCCGGAGCCGCGTCCGAGACGATCGGTGGGCGGGCGCGGTCGGCCGTGGCTGTGTCCGGCACCTTGATCTCGTGCAAGGCGTCCAGAGCAGCATCCACGGCGTCGTAGTTCATCTGGACGATCTTCTCGCCCTTCTTGCCGTAGGATTTCTTGATCGCGCCCTTGATCTGACGGATGGCTTCGTCGCGCTCGAGTACGCCGCTGATGGCGAAGAAACACGTCTGCATGACGGTGTTGATGCGACCGCCCATGCCTGCGTCACGCGCGACCTTCACGGCGTCGATCACGTAGAAATGCGCCTTCTTCGCGACGAGCCCTTCCTGCACCTCGCGGGGCAGCTTGTCCCAGACCTGATCGGGACCATAGGGACTGTTAACCAGGAAGGTCCCGCCCGGAACGAGCTTTTCGACCATTTCATATTGGTCCAGGAACTGCCACTGGTGACAGGCCAGAAAATTGGCCTCGGTGATCAGGTAGGGTGCGTGGATGGCCGAGGGACCGAAGCGCAGGTGGGAGATCGTCACCGCGCCGGCTTTTTTCGAGTCGTAGACAAAATAGCCCTGGGCGTGGTTGTCCGTCTCTTCG
>DAOVZQ010000049.1 GCA_030635025.1 bacterium | reverse complement strand
CCGTGGCCTATCAGACCCCCGCCGATCTGGGGGTGCCGACCTGGATCACTGGGCTGGTCACCGCCAGCCTGGTCGCCGCCGTCATCCTGGGCGGCATCAAGCGCATCGGCAACGTGACCAGCCGGCTGGTGCCCTACATGGCCGCCATCTACATCGCCGGCGGGCTGCTGGTGCTGATCATGAACTTTGGCCAGGTACCGGGCGTACTCGGAGAAATCGTGGGCTCAGCCTTCCGACCCGCCGCCCAGGTGGGCGGCTTCGCCGGCGGCACGTTCATCTTCATGCTGACCTGGGGCGTCAAACGCGGACTGTTCTCGAATGAATCGGGACAGGGATCGGCGCCGATCGCCCACGCCGCCGCCAAGACCGACGAACCCGTGCGCGAGGGCGTCGTGGCCATGATGGGTCCGCTGATCGACACCCTGGTCATCTGCACCATCACCGGTCTGGTGATCCTGACCACCGGCGTCTGGAACGAGCGCCACACCGACCGCGTCGAGATCAACGCCCAGTCCGACCTGACGATACTCGTGGGCGAGGCGCACATTCTGGTCGACGGCGAAATCGACGCGTCCGACCACTTCGACGGTCCATTGACGATAACCCAGGGCGAACCGCTGGGTGCGTCCTTCGCGCGCAATCACTCCCTGGTGATCGAGCCCGTCCTGGCCAACGACGAAGGCACCCCCTTCAACGGGGAGCTGCTCATCGTCGACGGCTCGGTGGATTTCGATTCGGCGCCGGCCTTGTGGCTGACCGGCCGCATGGCCCTGAACGGCTCGCCCCTGACCGCGGCGGCCTTCCAGAAGGGCCTGTCCCCCTTCGGCGACTGGGGTCGCTACATCATCACCCTCGGAGTGCTGCTCTTCGGGCTGTCGACCGCCATCAGCTGGAGCTATTACGGCGACCGCGCCATCGTGTATCTCTTCGGCACACGCTACGTGATCGCCTACAAGGCCGTGTTCTGTCTCATGCATTTCCTGGGTGCGATTTTCTCCCTTGAGATCGTGTGGAACTTCGGCGACAGCGCCCTGGGTCTGATGGCCCTGCCCAACCTGATCGGGCTGATGCTGTTGATGCGCATGACACGGGGGATGACGAGCGAGTACTTTTCGAAGACGCACCGACCCTTGAAGTAGAATCCGGCCTTCGGGCAAGCGAAAATCTGTGGTTGTATCCCTGTTGTTTGGCTATATATCTTCCCGACGGCTGCGGCGATTGCCATATACCCGTCCCTCAGACAAACACACGACAAGGACAAGCAATGGAGCCCAGGATGGAATCCGCCCTCACCGCCCTCACCGCCCACACGGCCGACAAGCACTGGCTATACGAGAACTCGGTGCAGAACCCCGAAGCGGAGGTCGTGTTCATCGACCGCGTCTACGGCGACGAGTTCGGCCGCCTGCCCCGCGACCTGCGCGAGGATTTCTGCGGCACACTGAACCTGGGCTGCATGTGGGCGAAACTGAGGAACGACAACACGGCCCTGGGCGTGGACCTCGACGGACCGACCCTCGACTGGGGCCGCGAACACAACATGCGCCCCCTGGGCGAGGCCACCTCCCGCGTGACCATGATCCAGGACGACGTCCGCAACGTCAGCCAACCGACGGTCGACGTCCTGGCCGCCACCAACTTCTCGTGGTGGGGCTTCCACACCCGCGACGAACTGCTGGCCTATTTCCGCAACTGCCGCCGTTCCCTGCGCGAGGACGGCATGCTGATGCTGGACATCTACGGCGGGCCCGAAGCCCAGGTCCTCCAGTTCGAGGAACGCGAGTGCGACGGCTTCACGTATATCTGGGATCAGGACGTCTTCAACCCCCTCACACACGAGTACCGCTGCAAGATCCACTTCCGTTTTCCGGACGGCAGCAAACTCGACGACGCCTTCGCCTATCATTGGCGTCTATGGACCGCACCGGAGACCCGCGAACTGCTGCGCGAAGCGGGCTTTCGAAAGGTTGAAGTTTTCTGGGAAGGGGCCGATGATGAAGGGGAACCCAATGGAGATTTCCAGGTGAGCAAGGTGGGAGATACCTCCCCCGCCTGGGTGGCATACATAGTGGCTTTTCGATGATCGCTCAGAGGTAAGAGAAAATGGACGCCAGTGAATGCTCATTGTGTGGTGCGGCGATCGAGGACGGGGGTCTTCCCTTCAAGGGGTTGATGTTCTGCTCGAGCGACTGCAGGGATGACTGGGACAACGACAACGCGGATGTGACCAACATCGATCTCGGTGAATTCGAGGAGCGCGACGTACTCTCGGACGAACTCGAGGAATTCGAGGGCGAGCTGCCCCCAGACGAAGACGTCGAATTCTGATACACGTCCCCACACACCTGCCGTGCATAAGCAAGGGAGAGCCGATCGGCTCTCCCTTTTCATAGACCGTCAATAATGGGATCAGCCGCAGCCGCCGCTGTCGCCGCAACTGCCGCAATCGCCGTCACCCTGACTGCCCAGCTTGATCATGTATCCCTTGCGCATGCCGTCGTCCACGAAGTCGACGATCAGGCCGCCGTTCTCCTTGACGATGGACTGCACATCCGGGGCCATGACGAACGTCAGGCTGGTGGTCTCGATAGCGAGGTCGTCGTCCTTGGGCTCATCCAGAGCCATGCCCACGGAGGGCCCGCCTCAGCCGACGCCCTGAAAGAAAAAGCGCACGGCCTGGGGGCCGTCTGCCGGCAAATCGATTGAGCCGAAAGCCGCGACCGCGGCGTCGGAGATACGAATCAGATCGTTCACGTCAACCTTCCTGATTTCATGTTTCCAGATTTCAATTGCTTCCCAAGGTAACGCGGGGTCTGCACGGGTGCAAACTTCCGCAGCTATGAGGCCGTTTCCGGCGTGGCCGTTTCGGGTGTCCGCGGACGCCGACGCGCCTTCAAGTCCTCCAGTACCATATAACTGACGGGTACCAGAATCAGCGTGATGAACGTGGCGAACAACACACCGAACCCCAGGCTGATAGCCATGGGGATGAGGAATTTGGCCTGCAGGCTCTTCTCCAGCAACATGGGCGTCAGGCCGGCGAAGGTCGTCAGGGACGTCAGGACGATGGGCCGAAAGCGACGCACGCCGCTGTTGGTGACCGACTCGACCAGGGAACCGCCGTCGTTCCGGTGACGGTTGATGAAATCGATCATGATCAGCGAATCGTTGACCACGACTCCGGTGAGCGCCACGACGCCGAACATGCTCAACAGGGTCAGGTCCCACCCCATCAGCACATGTCCGAGGACGGCTCCCAGGAGCCCGAACGGGATGGCCGACATGATGATCATGGGCTGGGTATACGACCGGAAGAGCACGGCCAGCAGGGCATAGATGGCGAGCATGGCCATCAGGAAACCACTGCCCAGACTCGACATGGATTCGGCCCGGTCGGCCTCCTCCCCCTCGACCGAAAGACGCAGCCCCGGATAGTCGGCCATCAGGCCCGGCAGAACGGTCTGCTGCAGATCCGCCAGCACCTCGCTGGCGTTGGTCACGTTCTGATCCACGTCCGCCACGACACTGACGATGCGACGTCGATCCTGACGATTGATCGTGGCATAGCCGCGACCCGTCTCGACCTCGGCCACCGACGTGAAGGGAACCTCGTCGCCCGAAGGCGTGCGGATCATCATCGATTCGATGTCGCCCAGGGAACGGCGGCCGGCCTCGGGGTAGCGCACCATGACGCGCACGTCGTCGCGGCCGCGCTGGATGCGGGCGGCCTCGTCGCCGTAGAAGCCCTGGCGAACCTGGCGGGCCAGGTCGTCGAGGGTCAGGCCCAGGGTGCTGGCGGCGGGCTTGAGGTCGAGCTTCAGCTCTTGCTTGCCCTCTTCGTAGCTGTCGATGATGTCCTGAACGCCCGGATACTCCGCCAATGCCGTCTTCAGCCTCTCCGAGGCCTCGGTCAGCATGCTCACGTCCGGTGAGGAAAGCTGCAGCTCCAGGGCCGCACCGCCGCCGAAGAGGTTCGATGTGAACGACACCGAATTGGCGCCGGCGATGGGTCCCGAAAGCTTGCGCCAGCTGGTGACCAGTTCGTTGCTGCCGATGGTTCGTTTCTCCCCTGCCTGCAACTCCACGTTGATCTCGGCCTTGTGAGCACCGAGAAAGCCGGTATCGCTGCTTCCGGATGGGCCATGGCTGGCGTTGCTGCGCGGCTGGGAACCGATGGTTACGTATTCGTGGACGAACAGGTCGGGGTCGTCCCGTTCGGTCTTGAGCTGTTCGAGTCCCGACATGATCTGGTCGACGGCGCCCTGGGTCTCGGCCAAGGTCGTGCCGGCGGGCATGTCGATCACGCAGAGCATGTTGTCCGCGTCGATCTTGGGCATGAAAGTGAAGCGGATGTGTCCGCCGCCCACGAACCCGATCATCAACACCAGGGCAGCGATCGATACGGCCACCACGACCGCGCGGTGCGACAGGGCATAACTCAGCGTCGGACGATAGCTGTGTTCGATGAAGTATTCGAAGGTCTTTGCGAACGACCTCTGCCAGTGCATGGGATTCCAGCGCGAGCCGGACGCCAGCTTGGCGGGATCGTTGATGAGGCTGGCGTCCGGCACCATCGAGAGATGCGCGGGCAGGATCAGCAACGACTCCACCAGCGAGACGATCAACACGGCGATCACCACGACCGGAATCACGCCCATGAACTTGCCCATCATACCCTCGACCTGGGACAAGGGGAGAAAGGCGAAGATGGTCGTCATGATGGCGATGGTCACCGGCGCCGCCACTTCCAGGGCGCCGTCACGCGTGCCGCGCCCGGCCGATTTGCCCATCTGACGATGGGTGTAGATGTTCTCGCCCACGACAATGGCGTCGTCGACCACCAGACCGAGTACGACAATGAAGGCGAACATGGAGATCATGTTGAGCGACCCGTCGAACCAGGGCAGCATCCACATGCCGCCGAGGAACGAGATGGGAATGCCCATCGACACCCAGAACGCCAGGCGCGGCTGCAGAAAGAGCGCCAGGGTCAGGAAGACCAGGATCAGACCGATGCCGCCGTTCTTGAGCATGAGGTTCATGCGGCCGCGGTAGATGTCCGAGCGATCGGCCCATACCGACATCTCGAGGCCCGCCGGAATTGATCCCGCCTGCTCTTCGACGTATTGCTTGACCGAGTTGGTCACGTCCAGGATGGCCTGATCGGCTACGCGGTAGACGCTGACGATGGCCGCGGGCCGGCCGTTGAAGTAGGAACGCGAGTCCAGATCCTCGAACGTGTCGCGTACGTCGGCGATCTGATCGAGGGTCAGACGCGTACCGTCGGCCGTGGAGATGACGACCAGTTGGCCGTACTCCTCTCCGGTGTAGCGCTGCCCCTTGGTGCGCACGAGGATTTCGCCCGCATCGGTCTTCACGCTGCCGCCGGGCAGATCCAGGCTGCCCGCACGAACCGCATGCGTGACCTGGGCGAAGGTCAGGCCGTACCGTTGCAGCGCCGCCTCGCTCACCTCGATGGAGATCTCGTAGGGACGCGTGCCGACCACCTTGATCTGCGTAATGCCGGGCAAGGCCAGCAAGTCGTCGCGCACACGCTCGGCGGTCGCCTTGAGCGCCTTCTCGCCCACGTCGCCGTAGAGCACCACGTCGATGGCCTGCTCCTGCGACTCAAGCAACTGGATGACGGGCTTCTCCGTCTCGGTCGGGAAGGTGATGATGCGGTCGACGGCCTGCTTGATGTCGTCGAGCACCTGTTCGGGATCGGCCTCGATCTCGATTTCGGCCATGACCGTCCCGGAATTCTCGACGGCCGTGGCCGTGATCTTCTTGATGCCATCGATGCCCTGAATGGCCTCTTCGACACGGATGCAGATCGCCTCCTCGACCTCGGCCGGACTCGCGCCCAGGTAGGGCACCTGCACGGTGACGATGTCCAGATCGATCTGCGGAAAGACCTCCTGCTTGATGCTCAGGGCGGCCATCAGGCCGGCGAGCAACAGGAAGGCCATGAGCAGGTTGGCGGCTACGTGATTGCCGGCGAACCAGTCTATGATTCCCTTCACTACCGCTCACCTCCCGCCTCGGCGGACGGCTTCGTCGCCCCGCCTTTGGGGGCTCCGGCCACGCGGATATCCATGCCTTCGGTCACGATATCCAGATTGGACACGATGACCCGGTCACCGGTCGCGACTCCAGACGACAGCAGCACCGTGTCGCGCCCCTTGCGGGCCACGGTTGCCGACTGGATACGCACCTTGTTGTCGTCGCCGACCAGCCAGATCTGGTTCCCTTCGCGCAAAGCGGCGCGCGGGACTTCCATGGCGCCGGGCAGTCGGCGTCCCAGTAATCGGACCTCGACGAAGAGTCCTTCGAGCAGCGGCGGGCCGTCTACGACGTCCACGGCCACTACAACGTCGACCATGCGCGTACGCGGGTCGAGAGCGCCGGATACTCGAACCACATGGCCGGTCCACACATGGTCAACGCCGGCGAACTCGGCGATGATTTCCGCCGTCGCGCCGGGACCGTCGGCGTCCGGACGAGCGAAGAAGGCGAGATCGGCGTCGTCAAGAGGGACGGTGACCTCGGGAGCTTCGGAGGCGTAGATCTCACCCACGGCCGTGCCGGCCCGCACGTACTGACCCACATCAACGACCTCGCTCACGACACGACCCGCGAACGGCGCCTTGATGGTACAGCGCGACAGGTCCAGCTCGGCCTTGGCCAGCGAAGCCTGCGACGAGACGAGATTGGCCTGGGCCAGCTTCAACTGCGGCCCGTGCAGGACCAGCGGGTTTGGACGAACGAGCCGGTCTTCTCCGTCGGTAGCCTGGATGTCATCCCACTCCCGACGAGCGATCTCGGCCTCTTGTTGGGCGCGGGCCAATTCGTATTCGGAACGAGCGACGGCGGCCGCCGCCATCTCAACGGTCAGGCGATAGTCGGTCTCCTCGATGCGCAACAACGCATCGCCCATACCGAATACGCCGCCGATCTCTAGAGACGGACTCTTGAACACGGCCAGGCCGGAGACCTGCGGCGTGATCTGCACACGACGACGCGAACTGACGGTGCCGTAAGCGGAGATCGTCACCGCGGGCGTCTCGCCGCCCACTTCGTGAACGCGCACGACGGGGCGCACGGTCATCGCGGGCCGCTTCGCGGGCTCGGGGCGCAACTTCAGCATCACCACCGCACCGAGAACACCCACGATCAGGATCGCCAGCGGCAATAAGCCTTTGGGCAGTTTCCTTCCACTCATCGTCCCACTCCTCTATCGATTGCGCGGCATGTCGCCGTCAGGTTTATCTTCGATTGTCACGGGCTCGTCCCAGTCGCCTCCAAGCGCCTGGATCAGATCCACGCGCGCGGCTCGCCAGGCTCTTTCGGCGCCCAGCCGGTCCCCTTCCGCCTGCAGGAGGCGGCGTTGCGAATCCAGTACGGACAGGAATCCGTCGAGTCCCTGGCGATAGCGGTCTTCCGACACGGCCAAGGAGCGGGAGGCATGATCGACGCTGGCGCGCAGATGATTGCGCCGTTCGCGCTGCATACGGTCCGCGGTCAGAGCCGACTCCACCTCGCGAAATCCGTTCAGCACGACCTTGACGTACATGGCCTCGGCTTCGGCCGCATTGGCGCGGGCGACGTCGACCCGGCTCGTCTTGGCGCCGCGATTGAGCAGCGGCATGGCCAGACTACCCGCCAGGCTCCATACGTTGGTGGCGTCCTTCAGCAGTTCCTCGAACAGCGACGAGCTGTAGCCGTACTCGCCGGTGATCGCCAGTTTCGGGAAGAGCTCCCCTTTGGCGGCGCCGATATTGGCGGTCGTGGAGATAAGGCGCATCTCGGCGGCCTGGATATCGGGGCGGCGCTCCAGCAGGTCCGAGGGGAGGCCGGCCGGTACGCCGGGCAAGGCGGGCAGGGTTGCGATATCCGGTCCTTCCGCCCCGACAGCGCCGGACGGGTACCGTCCCAGCAACATTTCGAGATTGCGGCGGACCGCCGCCAATTCCTGCTCGCGCATGGCCGTCAGGGCCGCCGTGGACGATACGTTCTGACGCGCCATGTGCAGATCGACCGAAGGGACCACTCCGGCCAGATAGCGAGCCTCGACCATGTCGCGGCTACGCTCGTAGGCCACGAGCGTCCCGCGAGCCAGGGCGAGCTGGTCAACCGACTCGCGTACGGCCAACCAACCGCGCACCACGTCGGCCACGAGCGCCTGCTGCACGGTGCGTCGATCGGCCTCACTGGCCAGGGCGGAGGCCCAGGCGGCGCGGCGTGTACGGGATAGGCGTCCCCAAAGATCCAGTTCGTAGGCGGCGGTAGCCGAAGCCGTATAGAAGTTCTGGTAGAAGCTGCCGACCCCGCCGAAGCGCGCTAGACTCGTCTGCGAGCGACTGGCGGTACCGCCGACCTCCACCGAAGGCAGTCGGCTGGCGTTGGCGCCCTTCAACTGGGCACGGGCCGCGAGTACACGGGCCGCGGCGGCGGCTATGTCCGGGTTGTTGACCAGGGCCTCGGCGACCAGAGTATCCAACTCGGGCGAACCGAACTCCGTCCACCAGGCCTGTGATGCTTTCGCGGAAGTTACTCCAGACGAGGCGTCCTCCACATAGGCCACTGGTATTTCAGTCACATCAGGCCGTTGGTAGTCCGGCCCCACGGCGCAGCCGGCCGTCACGACCAGCAACGCGGTGAGAGCTGCGGCAGTGCGCATCACGCGTCACCTCCTTCGGTGATTGCCTTGATTCCACCCAGCGTGAATCGGGTCATATGATCTATCACGTTGGCCATATAGTCCTCGACACCGTCTCCCAGAGACATGAACGCCAGCTCCACTTCCTCCGATTTTCCCAACATGTTCAGGTGGTTATGCCAGTACATGGCGTAGTAGATGAATTGGCCCACGATGCTCCCTATGATCATCTGGATCTTCTTCTCGTCCGTGTCGGGCAGCAGGATACGGATGTGCGCCATGAAACTCTCACGAACCGGACCGATCAGCTCTTTGACCAGCACATAGGCGCCGTGTCGCGGCTCGGACATTTCGCGCGACATCAGATGCAGACCGAGCAGTCCGTGCGGACTGCTCAGGGCGTCTTCGATGTGGGTCCCCACGAAGGCCCGGATCAGCATCTCCAACTTGGGCTTGTCGTCGGTGGCGACCTCGACCGCGGCGATGGCCGCCAACAGTTTCTCGCGCTTCGGCGCCAGACACCGGCGCAGAACCTCCACGTAGAGGTTCTCCTTGCCCTGGAAGTGATAGTTGATCGCCGCCAGGTTCACATCGGCTTCGGCGGCAATCTCGCGAATAGACACCGCCTCGTAGCCTTGATGGGCAAAAAGGACCTCGGCTGCGTCCAGCAGGCGTTCCTTGGTCGTCGGTTCGCTCATGAATCCCCTAGAGAGTTCGAAGGATATCTAACAATTCGAACGTTCATTTTAATCAAACGTATGAGACATGTCAAGGGGGACAGACATAATAAGGGAAGGCCCCGGCTTATCGCCGGGGCCTCCTCGCTTACGGTCGATACTAAACGTCGAACCCTACTTCACGAGCATCAGCTTACGAACCTGCATGACCTCGCTGCCGATACGCAGACGGGCAAAGTAGGTACCGCTGGACACCCTCTGGCCGGTAGCATCGCTGCCGTCCCAGGTGGTGATGTGCTCGCCGCTGTCCAGCTTGCCGCTGACCAGGGTACGGACCAGCTCGCCGCGGATGTTGTACACGTTCAGCTGGGCCAAGTTGGGACGAGTCAGCACGAATTTGATCTCGGTCTTGGGGTTGAACGGGTTGGGCGCGATGCGCGAGAACCCGCCGGCGGCCGTGATCTGGGGCAGTTGATCGTCCACGCCGGTGACGCTGGCGATGCCGATGGCGTCGTCATCCAGGGGCACCAGTT
>DAOVZQ010000368.1 GCA_030635025.1 bacterium | reverse complement strand
GAACCTGGTTGCGGCGCCCGGCGGTAAGAGCAAGGTCATCGCCCAGGGTGAACACGACGATGCCTGGGAGCGCTGGGGCATCCAGGACTATGTGTGGAGCCCGTGTTCCCGCTGGATCGCATACAGCCTGATGGGCGACAACATGAACGAGTCGATCTACCTCTACTCGCTCGACACCGGTAAGACCACACGTGTCACCGACGACTGGCACACCGACTGGAGCCCGTCTTTCTCGGACGACGGGCAATACCTCTACTTCCTCTCCAATCGCACCTTCGAACCGGTCATGGGATCCCAGGACCAGACCCACGTCTTCCTGGACATGGGCCGCGCATACATGGTGTTGCTGGACGACGAGGCCGCCTCGCCCTTCGTCCTCGACGACGTGTTGGTTGAAGTCGATGCGGACTCCGAAGAGGAGAAGGACGAGGATAAAAAGGACGACGATGCCGTCACGTCCATCGACCTGGACGGGATCGCCGGGCGCGTGCTGGCCTGCGACGGTATTTCGGCCGGCAATTGGTTTCGCCTCGAAGCTGTGGAGGGCGGTTTCCTGGTCCTGCAAAAGATCGACCGCGAGTTCCTCAAGTATCAGAACGTGAACGACACCACCGGCGAGTTGCTCGACCTGGTCAAATACGATCTGGACGAGGCCTCGATCGAGACCCTCCTGTCGAACATCAACAACTACCACCTCTCGCCCGACGGCCAGAAGCTGGTCTACCGCTGCGGTTCGAGCTACGGCGTCGTGGACGCCGGCACTTCGGCCTCGGTGGGCGACGGCGACGTCGATCTTTCTGGCGTCCGCCTGCGCGTCGTGCGGGCCGACGAATTCCTGCAGATCTATGACGAAGCCTGGCGCATTCAGCGTGATTGGTTCTACGACCCCGGCATGCACGGTCTGGACTGGGATGCGACGGGCGCCAAGTATCGTCGATTCGTGCCTGACTGCGGCAACCGCGGAGACCTGAACTACCTGATCGGTGAGATGATCGCCGAGCTCAACATCGGTCACACCTACATCTTTGGCGGCGACTACGCCGACGGCGGCGATCGCGTGGGCGTGGGCCTGCTCGGCGCCGAATTCGAACTCGACCGTGGTGATGACTACTACCGTTTCGCCGGCATCGTGCCGGGTGTGTCCTGGAGCGATCGGGAGCAATCGCCCCTGACGGCGCCGGGCTGTCCGATCCGCGAGGGACATTATCTGATCGCCGTCGATGGTCGGGAAGTGCGGGCCGGCGACAATGTCTACGCCTACTTCGAGGACAAATCCTCACGCGTGGTGACGCTCACGTACAACGACCGGCCCACCGCAGACGATGCCAAAACCTGTCGCGTGAGACCCATCCGCAGGGAAGGGGCCATCCGATACCGTGAGTGGGTCGAGGACAACCGCGCCAACGTCGAAGCGCTCGGCGACGGACGTATCGGCTACATGCACCTGCCCAATATGATGGAGGCCGGCCTGATCGAGTTCGGCAAGGCCTTCCATCCGCAGTACGCACGCGAAGCCCTGATCATCGACGAGCGCTACAACGGCGGCGGATTCGTCGGCGACATGATCATCGACCGGCTGGAGCGGCGGATCTGGTCCCTGGATCAGCCGCGCGAAGGCAAGATGGGTCGCAGCCCGGAGCGCTGCTTCCACGGCCCGCTGGTCGTGCTGATCAACGAGGACACTGGTTCGAACGGCGAGTACTTCGCCTACGCCATCAAGGCCAGGAAGCTCGCCACGGTCATGGGTGTGCGCACCTGGGGCGGGGCGGTCGGCATCGAGCCCCATCAGGGCATGGTCGACGGCGGCGGCACCACGCCGCCCCAGTTCGGGCCCATCGGACTGGACGGTACCTGGATCATCGAGGGCCACGGCGTGGATCCCGATATCGTGGTCATGAACATGCCGGCCGACGTCGTGGCCGGTCGCGACGCCCAGATCGAGGCCGCGGTCGACCATCTGTTGAACCGGCTGGGTACGGAGGGGGAGCAGTGGCGTTTACCCGAACGTCCTGAGTATCCCGACAAGAGTAAATAGCCGAATAGCCTCTTGAAATGTCCCCGGACCCGAACCTGCGGGACCGGGGACATGAACAATCCACAAACTGATCGACCCCCTACCGACAACGCCTTACTTGCAATCCCCCACCATTTTCGCATATAATTGACTCGTCTCCGACATCCCCGCCGCCACAACCAACCTCGAGGAGATCGAGATCCATGCGTGGTTCCGCCATAGTGAAGCGGTCCGTTTCCGATCGGACCCTAGCGGCGGCCGTTGCCGTCGTACTCGTAACGATGTTCCTGGTGCCTGTCGCCTCGGCCGCCCCGCGAGCCGTTTTGGGTGAGTTGTTCACCTCGGCCGGCTGACCCTACTGCCCTTCCGCGGTCGCGGGATTCCGGCAGCTCATGAACGCCTACGACAACACCCAGTTCGTGCCCATCACCTGGTACCTGACGGCGCCCAGCAACACGCCGGAGGGCAACGCGCGCTATGGCTGGTACGGCAATCCGGGTACGCCGGCGGCCTACTTCGACGGCTATGACGAAGTCGTGGGCGGCAGCGGGACCAGCATGTTCAGCACCTATCAGCCCTACGTGAACAACCACCTGACCGGCGAATCGCCCCTGATCATCGACGCCGCCTTCACCCTGGCCGGCCTCGAAGGCGCGCTGGGTGTGACCATCGAGGTGGACCAGGCGGTCACCACGACCAACAACGTGGTCCAGTTCGTGATCTACGAGGACTACAGGCTGTCAGAAGTGAACATGGCCCGTGAGGTCCTGGCCGAGGAGATCTTCACCCTGACGACTCCGGGTGAGACGGTAACCTACAATCGCCAGTTCACCCTGTCGTCCAACTGGGCGGTTGAGAACATAGGCGTTTTGGTCTTCGTCCAAAGCGAAGCCGGCAACAAGGAAGTCCTGCAGGCCGCCATTGCCGTGGCCGACTATTCAGGCACGATCCATGTAGACGCCGAGCCCGACGGGTTGGACGCCTCTTGGGTTCTGGAGGGTCCCAACGGTTTCCTCCAGGACAGGATCAACGACGCCAGCATGCCCGTCTTCGCCGCCGGTGATTACACCATCACCTGGGGAGACGTATTGGGTTGGACCTCACCAATGCCCGCCCAGGAAATCCTGACCTTGGTGGAAGACGGTGAGATTACCTTCACGGCCGTCTATACCGGCGGGCCCTTTGTGGCCAAGACGGATGGCGATCTGGGCAACCCGGCAAGTTCCGACCAGAGCGCCGCCATGCGCGACTACGACGGCGACGGCGACCTGGACATCGCCGTGGCCTGCCAGGGATTTCCGGACCTGCTCCTGGTCAACGGGAACGCCAACGACTACGCCGCCGTCTCGGTGCCGCAACTGGCCGGTGACGACCAGACCACATGCCTGGCCTGGGGCGATATGGACAACGACGGACACCCCGACCTTTATGTCGCCCGGTCGGGTGCGGCCAATGTCCTGCTGCGCAACGACGGTGCCGGCGGTTTTGTCGATGTGACCTTCGCCGACGTCGGCAACGCGGACGACGCCAGCGGCGCGGTTTGGGTCGACTACAACCGCGACGGCATGCTGGACATCTATCTGGTCAATACGGGTACGGCCGACCGCCTGCTGAACAATTACGGGCTGTTGGGCGAGTACTATTTCTTCATTACCCAGGGTTTGAGTCCCGCGGGCGACGGTCTGTCGGCCGCCTGGGTCGATTTCGATAACG
>DAOVZQ010000290.1 GCA_030635025.1 bacterium | reverse complement strand
GATTGCCGGGTGGGGGATGCCGTTCGGGTTGGACCCGACTCTTTATGGGATCGTGTTGTCGGGCGTGGTGCTGGTGGGCGTTACGCTGGCGGCGCCCCGAGAGTGATGAGCAGTCGCATGAGTATTGCGGCTCTGTTCATTTAAAATTCCCCAAGGCCTACCCCGGACGGTCTGGATCAGTGTCGCATTACGCGGTTTATTGCGTCGGTAACCGATAAGAAAACGCTCCCACAACCTCGTTCGGCGTTGAAATCGTCATGAACGCCCCCGGGTCCGCCGCCTCCACCAACCGCTTCAACCGCGCCGTCTCCGCCCGCGTCACCACCACGTACAACACGGCTTTTTCGGCCCCGGTATAGGCGCCCTCGCCCGACATGATCGTCACGCCGCGGTTGAGCTTTTCGAGGATGACATCGGCCAATGGCCGCGCGCTGTTCGTGACGATGGTCGCCGCGCGCGTCGCCTTCAAACCGTGCAGCACCGAGTCCAGCGCGCTGGTCATGACGAACGCCGCCATCAGGGCGATGGCCGCGGCCTCGAGTCCCAGCAACGCGCCCGCCAGCACGAAGACCACGATGTTGACCACCAGGATCGCTTGGCCTACCGCCATGTCGGTCCAGCGGTTGACGAGTCGGCCCAGGATGTCGGCGCCGCCGGTGGTGCCGCGCGCGTGGAAGACCAACGCCAGCCCGATGCCGTTGAGCATGCCGCCGTAGAAGATGATCAGCAGCCGGTCGGTGGTCGGCACGTAGCCCGTCGACACCACGACGTCGGTCACGATGGACATGGCCAGGATGCCGACGAGCGAGCGCGTGAACAGCCGCCGTCCGCAAAGGTATTTCCAGCCGAGCCAGAGGATCGGCAGGTTGAGGATCAGCATGCCAACACCGGTCGGGACGCCCAGCGCATGGTAGGCGATGACGGCCAGGCCGGTCACGCCGCCGGAGACGATCCCGTTGGGGATCATGAGGGTACCCATGGCCGCGCCACAAACGGCTGCGCCCAAAGCGATGAGGGCGTATTCGAGGATGCTGCCCAGGATTTCTTTGCGGGTTTTCGACATGACGGATCACCTCCCTTTGCCGGAAAGATGGTACGTAGAGAGGGCGGACGGCAACCGGTATCCCGCTTGGGATCAAAAGAAATCCGGGGCCCGAATAGGGCCCCGGATCGGTCCGAGTCGTCTGTGGTCGGTTATCTATAAAGCGACTTCACCCGCCCCCACGACGAGTCCTCGTTCGCCACCGGCAGCGCCCGGTAGTATTCGATCGGCCACCACGGTCCGTCGTCGGGACCGATCCCGGTATACATGTACATCTCCTCGACATCGAAATAGTAGGCCGTGATCTCGGTCGGATCGATATAGACGGCGAGCGTGGGGATCATCATCGTATAGAATGGGGTCTCGTAGGCGTCCCAGGTGGCGGTGACGAAGAGCTGCCCGTTGCGGTATTCGCGGTAGGTCAGGTCGGCGTCGAATATGCGATGGCGTGTCTGACCTGTGTTGGCGGGCGTGATCAACGGCGCGCCCACATCGGGAAGGGTGCGGACCCATTCCCACCTACCGAACAGCCGCGAATCATCGGCTGCGGACGATACGGCCAACAGCAAGGCCAACAACAGGATGGTGGTTTTCATGAGGTCCGCCGTGCTCAGGATAGTTCGACTCGATATGTGCATCGCTTTACACGTGTAAAGTCCGATCATTTCACGAGCGCGAGCCGTGTGGTCATGGTCTTACCCGCGGCGATGAGGCGGGCCATGTAGATGCCGCTCGGAACCGAGTGACCCGCAGCGTCTGTTCCGTCCCAGACGATCTTCTGAGGCCCGGTCGAGTGATCTTCGTCCAGGAGCGTTCGAACCAGGCGGCCCCGCATATCCAACACCTGCACGCGCACATGACCGCTGACGCCCAGACTGAAGTGGATCGTCGTGGCGGGATTAAAGGGATTCGGTGTCGCGTGCAGTGCGGACACCCTGACGATCGGCGGGCCGTCATCGCTCACACCGGTGGCCAGCGGCCCTAGCCGCAGAGTGTCGATCATCAGGTTCCAGCCAGTCGACGCCCCCTGCTCATCAAGCAGAGACACGAGCCCGAAGCCGGTGAGGATATCATCCTCGCCCACGGGCTTGTACGTCACCGGGCCGCCCACGTGGAGGGGTGATGTGTTGTGCATGGTCGTCCCAACGACCGAAATCTCCGTGAAGACGTCGAAAAAACTGTCCGCGGTTCCGCTCGCCGCAAAGGGGGGAAGGTCGAGCCGGCCGGGATCCATATTGACCATCTCCTCGATCTCACCCAACGACGGCAACGCGGTGTACAGGGACAGGGATACATCGCCCAACGTCGGCGAGATACCGGCCAGGTTCAGCGAGACGAATTTCATGGACGCGTCGTCCAGGCCGTCACCGTCGCTGTCGTCGTCGAGGCCCTCGGCGTCACCGGTGAAGAAGACGTCGATCTGCGCCCCGCCGGTCAGGGTGACCGGATATGGGAGACCCATAGGGTCGTGCAGCGTGATGGTGGCGTTTGCCGAGCCGAAGACGTCGTTCTCGACATAGGGGTTCAGGGTCCAGCGGTCGACACCAAAAAAGATGCCGGTCGGTTCGGCGTTTATGTCATACAGCGAGACGAGGCCGACGCTCACAAGGTCATCGACATGCGCGGCGGGCAGACTCGACAGGTGGCCGGTCATGCGCATCGGTTCCCGGTTGTGGGTCCGGAAGCCGTCGAGATCGACCTCCACGAAGACATCGAAAAAGCTGTCGGCCGGGGATCCGGACGGGGGCGCGTAGGGCGGCAAGTCGAGGAGACCGGGCGTGATATTGCTTAATTCCTCGATCTCGCCCAGGGACGACATGTAGGCGTTCACCGTCATCGTCACGGGCCCCGTCGATGAGAAACCCTTCAGCGAGAGCGCTACCAACTCGATCGGCACATCGTCACGGCCGTTGCCGTCGCTATCGTTCGCGGAGCCGGGCTCGACCGCGTCCCAGGTCGTCTCGGTGGTGCAGATTCCCACGAGCTCGACTTTTTCGGCTCCTCCCCAGGGCGTATTCAAGTCCATCAGGACACAGACGTCCTCATAGCGGTCGGCGGTAACGGTCTGGGCCGCGGCGCCTGCGGCCAGCAGGAAGATCGGGATGAGAGCTGCGAAGCGAAGAGATGCGGAGGACTTCATGGTGGTCTCCGTTCGATATGGCCGGCACATAAGTGATCGCTCTCAGCATACCATACACCTTGGCCCCCGACCATACGCGGCACCATGACACGCTCGCACTAACGCACAAGAACCATACGACTGGATATCGTTGAGACCTCCGTACGCAAGCGCACGAGATAAGTCCCTGAAGGCATCGTCCGTCCAGCTTCGTCCAGGCCGTCCCAGATGACGACATGCGTTCCTGGGGCCCGCGGCTCACTGTCGACCAGACGACGAACACATCGTCCCGCGAGATCGAAGACGCCGAGCGCGACCCGGCCCGGTTCGGCGAGTTCGTAACGGATTTCGGTGCGGGGGTTGAACGGGTTGGGGCGATTCGGTTGCAGGACGGGCCGGTTTGGTCGGCCGAGATCGACCGCCGTTTCGCCGTCGCCGATCGCGTACGCCAGGCTGAGATCGTCGAACTGCAGCGTGTAGAATCCCGACGCGGACATCGTGAACGAGATGTTGGGGGCGCCGCCCGTCGCGAGGAGGGCCACGCCCGAGAGACCTGTCGTATTGCCCCAGTCGTCGCCACTCCAGTCGTTCGTGTCGGCGAACTTCAACTCGTGATTGCCGAGGGGGATCTGCACGTCCTCTGCGATCCAGATGCCGTCGACGAGAGTCATTGGGATGTTCGGGCTCCACCCGGTGAAGGTGCCGGCCACGTATATCTGCTCCCGGTGTCCCCCGCTCACCATGAAGGACTGCACGCTTGGCACGGCCGCGCACCAGCCGCCGTCGCCCGATTGTGAGGCGATTACAAAGACTCGGCCGTTCTGTCCGGTCGGATGGATCAGCCCGTTCTCTACGGTTGCCGGCCCCATGGCCACCTCGAACGTGATGGGCAGACCAGAATCGGCGCTGGCCGCCGGCGCGAAATCGGGATCGCCGTAGATCCGGTCGGGGATGGGCGCGAAGACTATATCCTGTTCCGTACACGCACACGGCTCCTGTGCGATCTGCAGGATTAAACAGCCGTGCGGTGGGATCGCGGCGGTGATGGAAGACCGGCATCCCAGATCGGCGTGCTGCCACAGGTCCCGCACCGCCATCTCGCCGAGGCCGAGATAGGCGAAGTCCAGGCTCCGTGTGCGGGTTTCGGATTCGCGGTTGAAGAGGCCGACGATCCAGTCGCCGTCGCTCATCTGTCCCGTCCAGATCTGACTCGATTCGTCGGTCGGGTTGTTGGTGAGGGGGTCGCCCACGAAACCGTCCT